>JAGWMU010000119.1 GCA_028873095.1 Pseudomonadota bacterium
ACGTACAGATGGCACACGCCCTTGTAATGCTTGATCACCGGCACCCGCGCATGTTCGGTGACGAAGCGGATCAGGCCCTCGCCGCCGCGCGGGATGATCAGGTCGACGATGTCCGACAGCTGCATCAGCTCCAGCATCGCCTCGCGGCTGAGGTCGTCCAGCAGCACCAGCGCCTGCTCGGACAGGCCGGCCTCGCGCAACGCGCCGCGCAGGCAGGCGGCGATCGCCTGGTTCGAACGCAGCGCCTCGGAACCGCCACGCAGGATCACCCCGTTGCCGGCCTTCAGGCACAGCGCGGCGGCGTCGGCGGTGACGTTGGGACGCGCTTCGTAGATCATCGCGATCACGCCCAGCGGCACGCGTACGCGTTCGATGCTGAAGCCCTTGTCCGAGCGCTCGCGGCGGGTCACCTGGCCGACCGGATCGGGCAGCGCCGCGACCTGGCGCAGGGCGTCGGCGATGCCGCGCACGCGCCCTTCGTCCAGCGCCAGGCGGTCGAGCATGGCCGCGCCGATGCCCTTCTCGCGCGCGGCCTGCAGGTCCAGCGCGTTGGCGGCGAGGATCGCCGCCGACTGCGCCTGCAGCGCGTCGGCCATCGCCAGCAGCAGGCTGTTCTTGGCCGCGGTGGACAACGCGGCCACCTGCACGGCGGCCTCCCTGCACTGCAGCGCGGCGGCCCGCACGGGCGTATTCATGGGGTGACTCCGTTGTCGAGGGTGGCCAGGTCGTCGCGATGCACCACTTCCGCGCCATGGCTGTAGCCGAGCACGGTGTCGATCTCGCGGCTGTGCCGGCCGGCGAGCCGGCGTACCTCGGCGACGGCGTACTGGCTCAGGCCGCGCGCCACCGGGCGCTCGGCCGCATCCAGGATTTCCACCAGGTCGCCGCGCTGGAACTCGCCGTCCGCGCCGAGGATGCCGCCGGGCAGCAGCGAGGCGCGGCCGCCGGCCAGCGCCTGCGCCGCGCCGTGGTCGATGCGGATGCGGCCGCTCGCGGGCGGCGCGTGGCGCAGCCAGTATTTGCGTGCCTGCATGCGGCCGCCGGGGGCGCAGATCAGGGTGCCGTGCAGGCGGCCGCATGCCAGCGCCTGCACCGTCGCGTCGTCGCGTCCGTTGAACAGCACGGTGGGGATGCCCGCCGCCGCGGCCTTGGTCGCCGCCTCCAGCTTGGTGCGCATGCCGCCGGTGCCGACGCTGCTGCCGCTGCCGCCGGCCATCGCCATCACTTCCGGCGAGATCGCCTCCACCCGCGCGATCGGCACGGCCAGCGGATCGCGGCGCGGGTCGGCGCTGTACAGCGCCTCGACGTCGGAGGCGATCAGCAGCAGGTCGGCATCGACCAGCGCGGCCACGATCGCGGCCAGGTTGTCGTTGTCGCCCAGCTTCAGCTCGTCCACCGCCACGGTGTCGTTTTCGTTGACCACCGGCAACACGTCCAGCGTCAGCAGGCCGCGCAGGGTGGCGCGCGCGTTGAGGTAGCGACGGCGGTTGCGCAGGTCGTCGTGGGTCAGCAGCACCTGCGCCACCGGCCGCGCCGACAGCGCCTGCCACAGCGCGATCATCGGCGTCTGGCCCAGCGCCGCCAGCGCCTGGCGCGCCGCGATGTCGCGGCCGACGGTCGAACGCTCGCGCAGCAGCGCGCGGCCAGCCGCCACCGCGCCGGAGGACACCAGCACCACCTGCCGCCCGTCGGCGTGGCTGGCGGCGACGAAGGCGGCCAGCGCCTCGGCATAACGCGGCGTGAGGCCGCCGCCGCCCGCCGCCAGCAGGTTGCTGCCGACCTTGAGCACGGCGCGCCGCCAGGGCGGCAGCGGCTGCGCGGGCAGTGGTTCGATCGCGGACATCATGCCGGCTCCCTTCACACGTCCAGATGATCGAGGCGGCGGCGCAGCTCGTCCAGCCGCAGGTCGTGGCCGGCGCCGGGCGAGGTGCGCGCGGCGAGACTGCCCTCGGGCGTGCGCCCGTCGCCCGCCGAGGCCGCGGTTTCCGCCGCGGCGCGATAGGCGTCGCGGAACGGCACGCCGGCGGCGGCCTGCTCGATCGCCACGTCGGTGGCATACATCGCCGGTTCGATCGCCGCGCGCATCGCCGCCTCGTTCCACTGCATCCGCGTCAGCAGGTCAGGCACCAGCGCCAGCGCGCCCAGGCCGTGCCTTACGCCATGAAACAGCGAGCCCTTGGAGAACTGCAGGTCGCGCTGGTAGCCCGAGGGCAGCGACAGCAGCTGCTCGATCTCGGTGCGCGCCGCGGCGACGCTGGCATAGCTGGCGCGCAGCAGCTCGACCACGTCCGGGTTGCGCTTGTTCGGCATGATCGAGCTGCCAGTGGTGTATTCGGACGGCAGCTTCACGAAATCGAATTCGGCGGTGGTGAACAGCGACAGGTCCCACGCCAGCCGGCGCAGGTCCAGCAGCGCGCTGGCGATCGCCTCCAGCACCGCCATCTCGAACTTGCCGCGCGACAGCTGCGCGTAGATCGGCGAGACCTGCATCCGCGCGAAGCCCAGCGCGCGGGTGGTGTGTTCGCGGTCCAGCTTCAGGTTGACGCCGTAGCCGGCGGCGGTGCCCAGCGGGTTGGCGTCGATCCAGCCGGCCGTCTGCCGCGCCCGCAGCGCGTCGTCGATGAAACCCTCGGCGAAGCCGGCGAACCACATCGCGGTGGACGACACCACCGCCCGCTGCAGGTGGGTGTAGCCGGGCAGCGGCAGCGCCGGCTGCGCGGCGCGGGCGAGGCACACTTCGGCGATCGCGCGGCAATGCGCCTCCAGCGTGGCCAGCTGTTCCTTCAGCCACAGCCGCGTGGCGACCAGGATCTGGTCGTTGCGGCTGCGCCCGGTGTGCACGCGGCGGCCGGCGTCGCCGAGCCGCTCGGTGAGGCGCGCCTCGATCGCCGAATGGCCGTCCTCGTAGCGCTCGTCGAGCACGAACGCGCCGCTGGTGAAATCCGCGGCCAGCGCATCGAGCTCGCGCTTCAGCGCGGCGGCCTCGTCGACACTGACCACGCCGATGTTGGCCAGCCCCTCGACGTGCGCCTGGCTGGCGGCGATGTCGTGCAGGAAGAATTCGCGATCCAGCAGCACGTCGTCGCCGGCGAGAAACTGCATGATCCTCGCGTCGATCTTGATGTCGGATTTCTGCCAGAGGGGTTGGGTCATGGTGGTGTCCTCGATTACGTGCGTAGGAGCGCACCCTGTGCGCGATGCTTTTGCCGCGCGTGAAGAAAAGCATTCGCGCACAGGGTGCGCTCCTACGGCAGCGGGATGGCGGTGGTTTCGGCGACGCCGATGGCGCGGTTGATGTTCTGCATCGCCTGGGTGGCGGCGCCCTTGAGCAGGTTGTCCAGCGTGGCCACGATCACCACGCGCTTGCCGTCGGCGGATACCGCGAACCCGCCGATCTCGGCATGATGCCGACCGGCGATGCGGCTGACCCACGGCGCCTCGTCCAGCACGTTCACCAGCGGCTCGCCGCCGTAGGCGCCGTGGAAGCGCGCCATGACTTCCTCGCGGCTCATCCGGCGCGACAGGTACAGGTTCGTGGTGACGGTGAGGCCGCGGAAATGCGGCGCCACATGCGGCATGAATTCCACCGGTACGCCGAGATGGCGGCTGGCCTCCTTCTCGTGCATGTGCCCGGTGAGCGCGTAAGGCATCAGGTTGTCGCGCAGCTTTTCCGGGTCGTTCTTGTCCGACGGCGTGGTGCCCGCGCCGGAATAACCCGACACGCCGAAGCACACCGGCGGTGCCGCCAGCAGATCCTTCAGCGGGGCGATCGACAGCTGCAACGCGGTGGCGTAGCAGCCGGGATTGCTGATCCGCCGCTCGCCGCGCCAGCTGTCGCGGGTCAGCTCGGGCAGGCCGTAGTACCAGCGTTCGTCGAAACGGAAGTCGGCCGACAGGTCGACGATGACGGGATCGACGCCGGCCTGGTCGAACGCCTCCACGCAGGCGGTCGCCTTGCCGTTGGGCAGGGCCAGCACCACCACGTCGGCGCCCAGCCGCGGCAGGTCGGCGTGATCGGGGGCGCTGTAGCGCAGCTCGCCGCGATACTCGGCGACGTGCGCATCCACGCGCTGGCCGTCGAGTTCGCGCGAGGAGACGAAGGCCAGCTCCAGCGCGGGATGCGCCGAGACCAGCCGGATCAGCTCGGCGCCGGTATGGCCACGGGCGCCGACGATGCCGATGCGTTTGCCTGTCGTGGTCATGCGACCGCCTCCTGCAGGGTGGCCACGCGCGAGGCGCAGTGCGCGACGCAACGGGCAATGGTGTCGAAGCCGTCCAGCCCGTACCAGAACACCTTCCAGCGTTCCTGCTTGAGGCAACCGTCCGACTCGGCGTAATAGAACGGATTGACCGGGTTGCCGTGGCGCGAACGCCAGAACAGCCGCGGATTCTCGCCGCGCATCAATTGCCACACCGCACGTCCCAGGCCCTCGCCCTGGGCATCGTCGAGCACGGCGAACTTGTCCAGGTACACCAGCCCCTCGGCCTCGACCAGGATCATCGCGGCGCGGTAGTTCTCGCTGACATAGATGCGGTAGGGCCGGGTGCGCTCGAAATAGTCGTCCACCAGGGTGCGGCCGAAGCTCGACTCGATCAGGGCACGCATGCGTGCGCGGTCCACCTCGTCCCACGAGGTGTGGGTGAAGACCTTTTCGCCGCGCCGCACCAGGGTGCCCGAGCCCTTGTGGGTGAACAGTTCCTTGGCCAGTTCGGACGGCCGCGTGATCGACACCGACGAGGTCAGCGGCAGGTCGGCCAGCAGGTCGGCGATCTGCTCGATCTTCAGCCGCATGCCGCCGTTGATCCACGGCTGCGCCATCAGGTGTTCGTATTCGGTGCTGAGGTTGATCGAGTCGATCAGCCTGCCCTGGTCGTCGAGCAGGCCGCCGGTGCCGGTGAGGAACACGATCTTGTACGGCTGCAGCACGCGCACCAGTTCGTTGGCGGCGAAGTCGGCGTTGATGTTGAGGATCTGCCCCTCCTCGGTCTCGCCCAGGCTGGCGATCACCGGGATCGAGCCGGCGCGCAGGCTGGCCTCGATCGGCGCCAGGTTGATGCTGTTGACCTTGCCCACCAGGCCGTACACGTCGCGATCGAGATAGCCCGAGGTGAACACGCCCGACGGCACCGAGGTGGCGCGCGTGTCCATCGACTGCAGCGCCTCGACCAGGCGCAGGTTCTGCTGCTGGAACACCTTGCGCACGATCGCCAGCGCCTTCGGCGAGGTCACCCGCAGGCCGTTGACGGTCTGCTTCTCGATGCCGGCCGCGGCCAGCTCCTGGTCCAGCTGCGGGCCGGCACCGTGCAGCACGATCGGCGTCAACCCGACCTGCTGCAGGAAGGTCAGCGAGGAAGTGAGATCGCCCAGCTCGTCGCGCAGCACGGCGCCGCCGACCTTGACCACGGCGAAGCGCTTGGCATCCAGTTGCGAAAAACGCTTGAGGTACTGCTGGATTTCCTTCGCGCTGCCCATGCTGGAGAGCAGGCGGACGATGGTCTGGCGGGTATTCTTATGCGCTTGCACGGTTGATGATCCGGTAGATGGTTTCGGCGTAGTGCCGCAATTGCTCCAGCGACACCCACTCGTCGGCGCTGTGCGCCTGGGCGATGTCGCCGGGGCCGCAGACGAAGGCGGTGTAGCCGGCGGCGGAGAACAGCGCGGCCTCGGTCCAGAAGTCCACCGCGTTGCCGACCGGGACGCCCAGCTCGTCGGCCAGGTCGCGCGCGGCGAGCCGGCGCGCCTCGGCGCTGGCGATGTCGCCGGCGGGCAGCGAGGCGCCGCGGAAGGTCTCGCCGAATTCGCACGGCGGCGGCTCGACCAGGCTGCGGAAGCTTTCCAGCAAGCGGTCCGGTTCCATCGTGGGCAGCGGACGGAAGCCGAAACGCACTTCCGCGCTCGGCGCGATCATGTTGGCCTTGATGCCGCCTTCGATGCGGCCGATGTTGAAGCGCAGCCCGGTGAGCCCGCCGAAGCGCTGGTGCGCTTGCGCCTCGACGAAATCCAGCGCCGCGTCGCCCCAGCGCACCGCCTGGTGCAGCGCGCTGTCCGCTGGCCGCTGTTCGCCCGAGGCGTGCCCCGCCTGCCCGGCAAACCGCATCAGCACCGACTGGATGCCGCGATGCGCCAGCACCGCTTCGCCCTTCGTCGGCTCGGCCACGATCACCGCTTCGAGGGCCGGGATTCGCGATACGGAATTCGGGATTTGCTTCAGGAAGCCGGCGATGCAGCGCGCGTCGTTGGCTTCCTCGTCGGTGGTGAACAGCAGCGCCAACGGGCCATCGACGGCATTCGCCACCGCCAGCAAGGCCGCCGCCGCGCCCTTGATGTCGCACGCGCCCAGGCCGATCGCGCGATCGGCGGTGACCCGCAGCGTGTGCGGGTCGGCCGTCCACGCCGGCGAATCCGGCACGGTGTCCAGGTGCACGTTGAACAGGATCGTCGGCTGGCCGCGCACCGCATGCAGCGCCACCGCGCCGGCGCCGAAGTCGGTCACCTCGATGTCGAAGCCGGGCAGTTGCGCGCGCAGGTAGTCGAAGATGCCGCCGGTGTCGATCGCTCGCGGCGGGTTGCGCGTATCGAACGAAACCAGCGCACGCAGATGCTCCAGCGTCGCGTCGAGCAGCGCCGACGAATCACCCGTCCCGGATTCCGCATCCCGGCTCACGAACGATTGACCTCGGCCCACAGCGTCGAGCTCATGCCGAACAGCTTGATGAAGCCCTCGGCCTCCTCCACGCCCCAGTCGGCCGACTGCGCGTAGGTGGCGCCCTTGGCGTTGAGGATGTGCTTCGAATCGACCGCCACCGCACCGACGCTGCCGCCGTTCGTCTCCAGCGTCACCGTGCCGTTGACGGTGGACTGGCTGGATGCCAGGAACGCCTCCAGGTCGGTCTTCAGCGGGTCGTGGAAGAAGCCCTCGTAGACCAGTTCCACCCACTTGCGCGCCACCTCGGGCTTGAAGCGGTTCTGCTGCTTGCTGAGCACGGCTTCTTCCAGCGCGCGGTGCGCGGCGAGCAGCGCGGTCAGGCCCGGCGCCTCGTAGATGATGCGGCCCTTCAGGCCGATGGTGGTGTCGCCGGTGTAGAGGCCGCGGCCCACGCCGTACGGCGCGAACAGCGCGTTGAGTTTCGCCAGCATCCGATGCCCGCCGATCTTCTCGCCGTCCAGCGTCACCGCCTCGCCGCCCGCGAAGCCGATCTTCACCTGCAGCGGTTTGGACGGCCATTCGGAACGCGGCTTGCACCAGCCCACCGCACCGGCGCCGGGCGCCTGCCACTGGTCGATCTCGCCGCCGGACATGGTCAGCCCGAGCAGGTTCTCGTTGATGGTGTACGCCTGCTGCTTGGCACGTACGCCGAAGCCGTGCTCTTCGAGGAATTTCTGCTCGTAGGCGCGCGTCTGCGTGTGTTCCTTCTGGATCTCGCGGATCGGCGCCACGATCTGGTAGTCGCCCATCGACTTCACCGCGAGGTCGAAGCGCACCTGGTCGTTGCCCATGCCGGTGCAGCCGTGCGCGATCGCCCTGGTGCCCAGCTCGGCGGCGCGCCTGAGCGCGGCGTCGACGATCAGGTAGCGATCGGACACCAGCAGCGGATACTGCCCCTGGTAGCCCTCGCCCGCCCACACGAACGGCTTGACGAAGCCGGCCCAGATCGCCGGACCGCCATCGACGGTGACGTGCGAGGCCACGCCCAGCTCGGCCGCGCGCTGCTCGATGAAGGCGCGCTCGGCGGCGTCGACGCCGCCGGTGTCGGCGAACACGGTGTGCACGGCCCAGCCGCGCTCCTTCAGGTAGGGCACGCAGAAGCTGGTGTCGAGGCCGCCGGAAAAGGCGAGGACGATGTCTCGGCCTTCTCCGGAAGCGGGATTGGGGATTGGGGATTCGGGATTCGGTGAAGCAGGCAGAGGCGACATGAGAGGTTCCTGTAAAAACGAAGGTGTGTGATATGCGAGTTTTGTTTTTTACGAATCCCTAATCCCGAATCCCCAATCCCGGCCTCTCCACAACGATGCGCGGCTCGCAGCGCACCGGGAAATTCACGGAGTTGGCGATGAAGCAGGCGTGGTGGGCCGTTTCGTGGGCCGCTTCGGCCTTGGCCGGGTCGCTGGCGGCGCTGATGGTCACGGTGGGACGCAGCACCACCTCGACGAAGCGACCGCCGTCGCCCTCGGTCGCCATCGTGCCTTCGGCGGTATCGACGTACGCGGTCGCCACCACGCCGGCGACGGTGGCCATGTGCAGGTAGGACAGCATGTGGCAGGTCGACAGCGCGGCCACCAGCATGTCCTCGGGGTTGTGCCTGGCGGCGTCGCCGCGGAACGTCGGGTCGGACGAACCGGCGATCGCCGGCTTGCCGTCGATGCGGATCGCGTGGTCGCGGCTGTAGTTGCGATAGCCGTCCGTACCGCTGCCGAGGTTGCCGGTCCACTCCACGTCGACGCGATAGCGATGCTGGTGGTTCACGGTGTCGACTCCTCCTGGCGGGACATCAATGCGGCCAGCTCTGTGTCGCCATCGCCGTCGCGCTCGCGCAGCCCGGCGATCACGCCGGCGCGGTTGCGTGCGGGGTGGTTCTGGCTCAGCTTGAACTTGCCTTCGATGCGCTCGATCGCGACCTCGATGCCGACGATCGCGCGCAGCGACTTCTCGATGTGGTCGTCCGGCGCATCCGCGACCTTCCACGGCTGCGGCTGGCCGGCCTCATGGTGATCGGTCAGTGTTTCCAGCAGGCGACGCAGCCAGGCCGCGTCGTCGATCACCCGCAGGCGGCCGTGCACGTGTACCACCGCGTAGTTCCAGGTCGGCACCTCGCGGCCGGTCTCGTGCTTGCTGGGATACCAGTTCGGGCTGATATAGCCGTCCGGCCCCTGGAAAATCAGCAGCACTTCGGTACCGTCCAGCCGCACCAGCTCGTTGCCGCGCGCGACATGGCCGTGCAGCACCTCGCCGACCAGCTCGAACGGCAGGTGATTGGCCGTCAACCCGTCAGCCGCGCCGGTCACCAGCGTGGCAAACGGACAGGCACGGATCAGCTCATGCAAAGCATCGGCACGGGTTTCCTCGAAATGCTTTGGCGTATACATGAAGTCTCAGCCCTGGCCGATGAGCGACGCCATCACCGCCTTCTGCACGTGCAGGCGGTTCTCGGCCTCGTCGATGGCGATGCAGGCGGGGGAATCCATCACCGCGTCGGTGGCCTTGATGTTCCGGCGCAGCGGCAGGCAATGGCTGAACAGGCCGTG
>JAGWMU010000120.1 GCA_028873095.1 Pseudomonadota bacterium
AGAAGAAGGGTTGCCCGCTGAAGGTATTGCCGCCCTGCCCCAGGGCGATCTGCCGGGGATTGCCGGGATGGCCGGGAATGATGTTGCCGCTGCTGTCGGTGGTGCTGCCTGCCAGCCCCTGCAGATACCACTGCACGCCGAACTGGAACTCGCCGGTGAGGCTCACTTCCAGGATGCGCGTCTCGATCTGCACCTGCAGCGGCACGACGTCGAGCTTGCGGATCGCGGCCTTGATCTGCTCCCATTGCGACGGTCGCGCGCGCACCAGCAACTGGTTGTTGCTGTCGACCGAGCTGATCCGCACGCTGCCGTCGCTGGAGCTGTACTGCTGGTCGCCGCCGCCGTTGCCGCCGGCCAGGTTCCCGCCGCCGAAACCGGCCGAACCCGCGCCCAGGCCCGCGGCATTCGATCCGCCGCCAGCGGCGCCGCCCAAACCGCCGGCGATGCCGCCGCCGACGGCCGGACTCTTGCCGCCGGCGACCAGTCCGCCGCCAGCGGCCGAACTGCCGAAGCTGCCGGCGGTGCTGCCCATGCTGGTCGCGCCATTGGCATTGTCGGCGCTGCCCAGCGTGCCTGCGCTCAGGCCCGGCCCGACCTGACCGCCGCTGTCGCCGCCACCGCCGCTGCCGCCGCCGCCGTTGGTATAGATCTGCGCCAGGTACTTCGCCAGATCGGAGGCCTTGATGTTGCGCACGTCATAGACGAACAACTGCGGTTCGTTGCCGCCGCCGCGGTCGATGCGCGCGATCCAGTCGCCGACCTCCTGCAGGTAGTCGGGCTGGGTGCTGATCACCACCAGCGCATTGGTGCGCTCGATCGGGATGAAGCGCAGCATGCCGGCCAGCGGGGTATCGCCGTGCACGCCGAACATGCCGTCGAGCTTCGGCATCAGCTCGCCGACCTTCGCGTACTGCAGGTTGAACACGCCCACCGACATGCCGCGCAGCCAGTCGACGTCGAAGGTGTGCACCATGCTCTGGTCGTTGGCCAGTTCCTGCGGCGTGCCGGACAGCACCAGCAGGTTGCGCTGCGGATCCACCAGCAGTATCGCGTCGGAGCGCACGAACGGCTTGATCAGCTTGCGCATCTCGGTGGCGGAGATGTAGCGCAGCGGGAACAACCGCGCCTGCAGGCCGCCTTGCGGCGCCGCGGCGCCGAGGCCCGGCACCAAGTTGCCGGCCACGGCGTCCTTCTCCGGCAGCACCACGTAGCCGCCATTGCGCTTGACCAGCGCGTTGTGCGTCCACGACAGCAGGTTCTCCAGGATCGGCAGCGCCTGGCTGCTGTCGACCGGGGCCGACGTGTTGAACGAGATGTTGCCCTGCACACCCGGTGCGATCGTGTAGTTCTGCTTGAGCAGGTCGCCGAGGATCGCCTTGACCACCGCCTGCACCGGCTGGTTCTCGAAATTGAACGTCACCGCGCCCTTGCCGGCAGCGGCCGGGCGCGGCGTCGCCAACGCGCCGGGCCGGATGAAACGGCCGCTGCCGTCGCTGATCTCCGGCGTCGCCGCAACTTTGCGCGCGGAACTTGCGCTGTTGTTCAGCGGCAACGGCGCCGGTGGCGGGTTCTGCGTGCCGGCCATCGCTTCGCGCTGCAACGTGCCATCGTCGTGCGGCTGCGGCATGCTGGCGCAACCGGTCAACCACACGGCGAGCGCCAGTGTGCCGGTTCGCAGGATTTGCTGAGTGAGCTTGCGGGCCATGAATCAACGTACTCCTTGGTGAGACGCCGCGGCACGGCGTCTCTGGATGTTTTCTCTGAGCCGGTCGAGCAGCGCCGCCGCCGGACGGCCTTGCGACGACGAAGCCGGCGCGGGCTTGCCCGGCGGCCGCATCGGCATGATGGTGCCGGGATGGCGCCCCGGGTTGACCGGCGCGTGCTTCCCGCCCCCCGCCCCCGGCACGACGTGCCACATCGTCCCGGCGGGTTGACTGGGGCTGCCGGCATTGGCGGCCGCGCCGGGCTTCGCCACGTCGATCACGGCGCCGGCTGGCAGTTTCAGCTCGGTGCGCCCGGCCGGGGAATCGAACAGCGCCGACCGTGGCCGGACCTCCACCAGCGTCACGCTGCCATCGGGCAACGACTGGCCCTCGCGCAACCGCACTTCCCGGTTGCCGTGCTTGTCGTGCAGCAAGACCATGCGCAGTCCAGGAGTGATGATGACGCCGGTCAGATCGAGGTCGCCCAGGCTGCTGCCATTGGCGGCATGGGTGATCGGCTTGCGATCGGGGCTGAACAGGGGATCTTGCCAGACCTGGGCAAACTGCTGCAGCGGCACCGGCCGCGGCAGGTCGACCGGATTGGCGGGCGGCGGCAGCGACGCCAGCCGGCGCGGTTCATGCCAGCGCACCTGGCGGCCGATGCCGGCGAACAGCATCAGCAGCAGCGCGCCGAGCAGCACGGCCAGCAGGGTCAGCACCGGGGTGAGCCGGCGTTGCTGGGCGGCGTTCATCGCATCGCTCCGCGATCGGCGGCCGGCTCGCCGCCCTGCGCGTCCGCCGCGGCACCGTGGGCCGGGCGCACGTAGCCGGACAGCGTGAACTGCACTTCCAGCGGCGCCATGTTGTTCTGTTGCCCCGCCACCGGGTTGCGGTAGATGCTCAGATCGTCGATGAACAGATACGGCGTACCCTGCTCCAGCGCATACAGGACTTCCGCCAGCGGCTGCATGTCGCAGTTCAGGCTGATGCTCACCGCGGCCTTGCGGTAGGGTTCGCCGACCGTCACCGGCGGGTTCGGCATCTGCATCTTCTGGCTCACCGTGCAACTGCCGCCCTTGGTGCTGGTGCCGACCACGTCGACCACCCGCTGCATCAGGTCGGCCGCAGCGGTATTCGGGTCGTCGTCGGCCAGAAACGCATCGCTCGCGGCCTGTCCCGCGCCGAGCGCGGCGATACGCTGCTGCAGCGCCGGCTTTTCGGCGATCGCGGCGGCATATCGGCTTTGCGTGTCGCGCAAGTCGGCCATCTCGCTGCCGATCCGCTGCAGCGGCGCCACGAACCACCAGTGCAACAGCACGACATAGCCCAGCAACAGCGCCAGCAGCAGCAAGGCGATGGCCGCCAGGCGACTGTCGCGCGGCTTCAGTCCGACCCGCTTCATGGCGCCCCCTTGCCGGCCACCGATGCCGAAGCCGCCGGCTTCGACCGGGCTGCCACGGGTTGGTGCAGATGCGCGATGAGATAGAAGCGTTCCTTGCCGGTGGACGGATCGGGCTGGATGCTGCCCTGGAAGCCGGCATTGGCGATCAGCGGCGAATCCTTCAGCGCGTCGAGCAGCTTGGCCGCCTGCTTGCTCTGGCCCTGCAGGCCGATCTGTCCGGCATTGTCGACGCTGAATCGCTCCAGCCATGCCGTCTGCGGCAATCGCTCGGTGGCATCCAGCAGCAGGCTGAGCATGGAAACGCTGTTTTTCTTGCGCCGGGCCAGAAAGCCGGCGGCGCCGACGTTGTCCTGCAGTTGCTGGCGCAACGCGGCGACCTGCTGCGCTTCGCCGCGCATGCTGTCGACCTGGGTCTGCATCTGCTGAAGGGTCGCCTGCCGATTGTGCAGCCACTGCAGCAGCACCAGCACCAGCAGCAAGGCACAGACCCCGGCCAGCGCCAGGTTCAGGCGCTGGCGCGGCCGTGGGCGGTGCGGGACATGGCCCGGCGGCAACAGGTTGATGCCGAGACGATCGTCGCCGTGCGCCACGTCCACGGCGTCGACCGGAATGCCCAGCGTGCGCAGGCGCGCCAGCAACGGATCGAGCGTCGCGCGGGTGACCACCACCAGCTCCGCGTGAAAGCGCCCGTTGCCGGCCGGCTGCGCCAGTTCCCGCGCGGCGTGATAGACCTGCGCCACGCTGAACGGCGTTTGCCGGTCCATCTCGAACGCCACCACCTGGCCCAGGTTGTCGCCGGCGGCGGCGGGCAGCACCAGCGTGCGCCGGAGCACGGCCTCCGCCGGCAGCAGCAGCGCCAGCCGCAGATCATCGCGATCGACTCCCTGCAACGCGGCAGCCAGCGCGGCCTGCTGCGCCGAGGCATCGGCGCTGTCGTCCCAGTTCGCCAGCAACCCGGCGTGGCCGGCACGACGCAGCACCCATTGTGCGTCGACGCGTTGCAGCAGATGCCAGTCCGCGCCGGTGCCGAACCAGGCGCGCCAGCGCGGCGGCAACAAGGCGCACAGCTCGCCACCCCACCAGCCGAGGAATGCCGGCAACGGCGAAGCGCGCCAGCCGCGGCGTACACGATCGACCCACGGTCGCAGCCATTGCGTTGCCGTACTCATTCCCCATCCCCCTCGCGCCAGCGCAGTACCACATAGGGTTGCGCGCCCGTCAACCCCAGCTGCGAACGAATCGTGGCGCGCACGACGGCGCGCGTGCCGTCGGCCAGGCTGGCTTCCGACCGGATACTATGCGTCACTCCGTTGTAGAGAGCCAGACTCGGGGCATCGACCTGCGCCTGCCGGGCAAGCATGATCGCGTGCATCCTTGGCGGCGTCATGCCCGGGATCGCCGCCAGCGCCAGCGGCGGCGCGGTGCCCGGATCCGGTGCCGAGTTGCCCGACCATACCGTGATGGCGGGAGCAACCTGCCGGTAGATCGCGGGTGTCATGCCCAGCACCATCTGCAACTCCTCGATGCTGGCGAACGGACCGTTGCGCGGGCCGTAATCGCGCCCGGCCGCCGCATACACCGCGCGCTGCTCCACGACCTGGCTCTTGCTGCCGGGGGCGCCGCGCCAGTCGACCACATTGGCGGTCAGCGCCTGCGCCGCGGCCGGCGCCATGCCGGTCGCGCGGAACAGGCCTTGCAGCACGTCCGGGCTGGCGCTGTTGAGATCCACCTTGCCGGCCTCGCTGACCGCCGACACCTTCACGGTGGCGTTGTTCCAGGAAAAGGCATAGGTCCTGCCGTCGCCGATCCAGCGGCGCTGGACCTGGGGATCCTGCAATTGATAGACCGCACGCATGATGCCGGCCTCGGCGGCGTAGTGGGCCTGGGTCTGGGCGAACTGGTAACGGGCCTGCAGGCCTTCGGTCCGCGCCAGCACCACATAGCCGCCCAGCAGGATCGCCAGCACCGTGCCGGCCCACAACACCAGCAGCAGGGCTATCCCGCGCTGGCCCGCGCCCATCGCTGGCTGCCGCCGCCTCATGGGTTCCCCCTGCCGCGCACGCCCTGCTGCAGCAAGCCGGACGGTCCGCTGCTGTTCGCCGGATTGACCCGCAACGGCACCAGCAGCAGCGGCCAGTCGTCGTTGCCTTGCGGCTGCAACGCGATGCGCACCAGCAGCGGCAGCATCCGGCCGTCCGGCCATGCCGGCGACCACGGCACGGTACGGCCCTGGACGTCGATGCCGCGATAGCCGAAGCTGCCGCCGCGAATGTGGTCGAGCAGTACCTGCGGTTGACCGAGCGCCTGCGGCTGCCGGCCGTCCGGCGGCAGCACCGCAAGGCTGAGCTGCAGGCGCCAGCTGCCCTTGCCGTCCTCGACCAGCTGCAGGCGCTGCAGCTGCGGACCGAGCTTGCCGAGGTAGCCCGGCAGCGGCGCGACATAGCTCATCTCGTGCGCACTGCCCTTGAAGAAAATGGCATCGCCCCCGGGGGTATGGCCGATCGGCTGGGTCATGCTCTGCGCCAGTTCGCGCCGCAGGAACTGCTGGGCGGAACGGATCTGGTCGATCCGCTCGATCGCCGCGCTGCCCGAACGCACACTGTGGATGGCCGTGCGCATGCCGGTGTACACGCCGACCAGCAGCAAGGCCACCAGCACCAGCGCAGCCAGTACCTCGATCAGCGTGAAGCCGGCAACGCGTCGCATGACGAGCCGCCTCACGGGGCACCCTGCGCCGCCGATGCGGCACCCGGACGCAGCGGGCCACCCAGCCGCAGCGTGCTGAAATGCGCCGAGCGCGGGTGCGCGGGCGGCCCCCACAGCACATCCAGGTCCAGTCGGTACAGCTGCAGCAACGCACCGGGCGGAGCGGCACCCGCCTGGTTCCACGGCGTCACGTCGAGCCGCCAACGGTATTTCGCGTTGAACTGGCCGGCGCTGCTGCCGGGGCTGATCGGCTCGCCCACATAGGCGCTGTCGAGCAGGCTGCGCGCCCACATCGCCGCCTCGCTGTGCCCGGCCGCATTCTGGGTAAGCCGGATCGCACCGCCGGCGACCTGCATCAGGGCGGTGAAGACGATCGCCAGCAGCATCATCGCCGCGATCACCTCGAGCAGGCTGAAGCCACGGTGGGAGCGGGGAACGGGGAACGGGGAACGGGGAACGCACGGGTTCGCGCCGGCTTGAAGTACCGGCGCGCATGGGCGCCCGAAGACGGCGCGCCATGGCAGGTGGCGACGAATCTTCGCGTTCCCCGTTCCCCGTTCCCCGCTCCCCGCCCTCATTGCGTCACCACGCTCACCGCGCCGGTCAGCCAGGACACGTTGACGTGCCACTGCCGCTGGCCGCTCTGCAGGGTGATGCGCCCTCCGGTGGAACTGCCGTCCGGGAAGAAGCGGATGCGCCCGGTATGCGCGTCAGGCTGGTCCTCCTTCGCGCTGGTGATGCTCAACCGCACTCCCCTGGGCAGGCGCACCACATGCTGTTTCGCATCGCGGTAGGTGTTTGTACGGATGTCCACGTCGAAGTTCTGCGCCTGGGCGCGCACGATCGCCTGCGTCCGGGTCGCCCGCAACGCACCGGCCAGCTCGCTGCTGGCCGCGTTCACCCGCGCGCTGGCCAGTCCCTGGGTCACCGAGATCGACACTGCGACGATCGCAATGCCGATCAGGATGATCACCGCCAGCATTTCCAGCAGGGTGAAGCCGTTTGAGAGCGGGGAACGGGAAACGGGGAACGGGGAGCGCACGGGTTCGCGCCGGCCTGAAGTACCGGCACGCATGGGCGCCCGCAGACGGCGCGCCATGGCAGGTCGCGACGGATCTGCGCGCTCCCCGTTCCCCGTTCCCCGTTCCCCGCTGTTCATTGCCAGTTGCCCACGTCCCGGCTGTAGCCATCGCCGCCCGGCTTGCCGTCCTGGCCATAGAAGATCAGGTCGAAACTGCCGTGCTGGCCCGGATACCGGTAGCCGAATGAGTGGCCCCACGGATCCTTCAGGCCCGACTCCTTGACATACGGCCCCTGCCAGTTCGGCGCGTTCGGCGGCTTGACCAGCAGGTCCTCCAGCTGCTGCGGCGGCGCGCCGTTGTCCAGCGCGTAGTTCTCGATCTTCTCGCTCAGCGTGGTCAGCTGCGCCTTGCCGGCGCCGTATTTGCCCTTGTCGACATTCTTGCCGACCTGGGTCACCACCACCGCGCCGATGATGCCGATCAGCACGATCACCGCCAGCATTTCCAGCAGGGTGAAGCCGTGGGCGCGCGAAGCGCGCGGGGAACGGGAGGGTGCCCGGTCACCTGCCCCTGCATGCCCTGCCCGCACCGCATCCAAGGTGCGCGATGCAAGCGAGCCGCACGCCGGGCGTTCCCCGTTCCCCGCTCCCCGTTCCCGCTTCAAGAAGTACGTCATCGTTTTCACTCCATCACATTATTGAATGTTGCTGGTCAGGCTGAGCAGCGGCAGCAGGATCGCCGCCATGATGATCGCCACCATCACCGTCATCACGATGGTCAGCGCCGGCACCAGCGCGGCCAGCAGACGGTCGATCGCGCGCTTGGACTCGAGTTCGAAGGTGTCGGCGACTTTCAGCAGCATGCTGTCGAGCTGCCCGGCTTCCTCGCCGACCTGCACCATCTGCATCGCCAGCCGCGGGAAAAGCTTGGCGCGTCCGAGTGCCAGGCTCAGGCCGGAGCCATCCTTGACCTGTTCGTGCGTCTCGCTCAGCGCCTTGTCCAGCGCGCGGTTGGCGGTGACCTGGCGTGCGATGCTGAGCGCGCCCAGCAGCGGCACGCCGTTTTTCAGCAGCGTGCCGAGGGTGCGGGCGATCCGCGCGGTCTCCACCTTGAGCAGCAGCGGGCCGACCAGCCGCATCGTCAGCAACCGGGTATGCCACGCCAGCCGCGCCGCCGGATCGCGCAGGCGCGCGCGCCAGCCGAACAGGCCGCCGCCCAGCAGCGACAGGATCAGCCACCACCAGGTCTGCAGCGTGTTGCCCAGCACCAGCACCGCCTGGGTGATCCACGGAATCGGCACCTGCATGTCCTGGAAGATCGGCACGAACTGCGGCACCACGTAGGCCAGCAGCAGCACCAGCGAACCGAGCACGCCGACCAGCAGGAACGCGGGATAGATCAACGCATTGACGATGCTGCCGCGCAGCGCATCGGCACGCTCCAGATAGTCGGCCAGCCGGCGCAGGGTTTCCTCCAGCGAACCACCCGCTTCGCCGGCGCGTACCAGGCTCACGTACAGCTTGGGAAAGACGCCGTGTTCCTCGTCCAGCGCCATCGACAGCGCATTGCCGCCGCGCACGCGATCGCGCACCCGCTCCACCAGTTTCTTCGCGTTTTCGCCCTCGGGCAGTTCCAGCAGGATGCCGAGCGCGCGATCCAGCGGCTGGCCGGCGCCGAGCAGGGTCGCCAGCTGGTGGGTGAACTGGGCCAGCTGGTCGCCGCTGAACGGGCCGCGCCTGAACAGCGCCGCCAGCGTGCCGCCGCCCGCCGGACCGCTGGCCGGCTGCGCTTCCAGCGGCGTGTGGCCCTGGTCCTGCAGGCGGGCGACCACCTCCTCCAGGCTGGCCGCCTCCATCTGCCCCTGCAGCATCTCGCCGGCATCGCTGACGGCCTTGTAACGGAACTGGGTCATGGCCTGGACGCGGAAAACGGGAAACGGGAAACGGGGAACGGCCTGGCCGCGGCCGACGTGCAGCCACCCGCTCCGCGCAAGGCGTACGAAGCTGGCTGGATGGAATCAAGGCGCAGGGTGCACGTTCCCCGTCCCCCGTTCCCCGTTCCCCGACGATCAGCCTTCCTGCGTGACACGCAGCACCTCCTCCAGCGTGGTGATGCCAGCCACCGCCTTGGCGACGCCGTCCTCGTACATCGTGCGCATGCCTTCGGCGCGTGCCTGCTTTTCGATCTCGCTGGCGTCCGCGCGCTGCATCACCAGCCGGCGCAACGGATCGCTCATGGTCAGGAATTCCATGATCGCGCGACGGCCGCGATAACCGGTGGGGTTGGCCGCGCTGCTGCCCGGCCGCCACAGCCGGATCGGCCGCTCGTCGGTGTATTTTTCCAGCTCGAACTGCTCGATCACTTCCGGCAGCGCCTCGTACGATGTGGCGGTTTCCGGAT
>JAGWMU010000121.1 GCA_028873095.1 Pseudomonadota bacterium
GCTGCCCGACGCGGCGATCGACTACGTGCTGGGCGGCGACCAGGAACTGGCCGAGGTGCTGCAGGCCGAAAGCGACGCGCTGGCCCGCGGCGACATGGAGGCGCTGGCCGGCGTGCATCACCGCATCGAGGAGCTGCACGCCTACGATGCCCGCGCCCGTGCCGGACGCCTGATGCACGGCCTGGGCTTCATGCCCGACACCCACGAACGCGCCGTGAAGGAGTTTTCCGGCGGCTGGCGCGTGCGCCTGAACCTGGCCCGCGCGCTGATGGCGCCGTCCGAACTGCTGCTGCTGGACGAGCCGACCAACCATCTCGATCTGGACGCGGTGCTGTGGCTGGAAGAATGGCTGCGCCGCTACCAGGGCACCTTGCTGATCATCTCGCACGACCGCGAGTTCCTCGACGGCGTGATCACCCACACCATGCACCTCAACGACGGCAAGGCGAAGCTCTACACCGGCAACTACAGCGCGTTCGAGCGCCTGCGCGCCGAGCAGTTGCGCCAGCAGCAGATCAGCTTCGAGCGCGAGCAGGCCGAGCGCGCGCACCTGCAGTCCTTCATCGACCGTTTCAAGGCCAAGGCCACCAAGGCCAAGCAGGCGCAGTCGCGCATGAAGCGGCTGGAAAAGCTGGCCGGCACCGAGGCGGTGCGTGCCGAGCGGGCCTTCAGTTTCCAGTTTCCGGTGCCGGGACGGCTGCCCGAGTCGATGCTGCAACTGGAAGACGTGGTGGCCGGCTACGCTCAGCTCCCGAATCCCGGCGCGGGCATTCTCCCTCTCCCCTCCTTGGAGAGGGCCGGGGTGAGGGGGCACGGCCGCGATGAGCGCATATCGGAGCGGGCTTCTGTGGAGTCTTGTGCAGGCTCCGGCCCCTCATCCCAACCTTCTCCCCAAGGGGGAGAAGGGGCCGTCAATGTGGTTCTTTCGGACGTGCGTTTCAGCCTGGAGGCGGGCGAGCGGATCGGCCTGCTGGGGCCCAACGGCGCGGGCAAGTCCACCCTGGTGAAGACCCTGGTCGGCGAACTGGCGGTACTCGGCGGCGAGCGCAAGGCGCACAAGGATCTGAAGATCGGCTACTTCGCCCAGCACACGGTGGAAAGCCTGCACGAGGGCAGCAGCCCACTCGACCATCTGCAGGCCAAGGCGCCGGGAGTGGCCACCCAGGTCATGCGCGATTTCCTCGGCACCTGGAATTTCGCCGGCGACCGCGCGTTCGAATCGGTCGACGGATTCTCCGGCGGCGAGCGGGCGCGGCTCGCGCTGGCATTGCTCGCATGGGACAAGCCGAACCTGTTGCTGCTGGACGAACCGACCAACCACCTGGATCTGGACATGCGCGAGGCCCTGGCCGACGCGCTGGCCGACTTCGACGGCACGCTGGTGCTGGTGTCGCACGACCGCCACCTGCTGGGCATGGTCTGCGACAGCTTCTGGCGCGTGGCCGACGGCGTGGTGGAAAGTTTCGACGGCGACCTCGACGATTACGCCCGCTGGCTGCGCACCCGCGGTGCGGCCAGCAAGAAGGCGGCCAAGGCGGGCGTCGACAAGCCGGCGGCACCGGCGGCACCGGCCGCGCCGGCCGCGCCGGCCGAATCGCCGGAGGAACGCCGCCGCAACGCGGCCGCCCAGCGCGAGAACGAGAAAGCCTCGCGGCAACGGGTGAAGCGGATCGAGACCCGCACCGCCAGCATCGATGCCGAACTGGCCACGCTGGAGGCCCGCCTGGCCGATCCGGACACCTACAACGGCCCGACCAGCGAGATGATGAAGCTGGGACAGCGCCAGACCGAGCTGCGCCGCGAAAAGGAAGCGCTGGAAGCGGAGTGGTTGCAGTTGTACGAACAGCTGGAAGCCGTGGGGGCCTGAATGGGCGCCATGCCGGAACCGTCGCTGCAACTGTGGCTGCCAGGGCAGGCCGCGGCGGCCCATCCGCTGCGCAAGCGGCTGGCGCGCGCCGACCGGCTGGCCGATGGCGCCGCCGGTTATCTGGCCGGGTTGGGCGGTTATTTTCCGGGCATCGACGCCGCGCTTCCGGCGGCCGCGCTCACCCGCCAGTTGCTTGCCGGCGACGCGCAAGACGGCGCCTGGCTGTCGGCCGACCCCGCCTGGGTGCAGCCCGACATCAACGGCGTGCGGCTGCTGGCCTGCGGCCGGCTGGGACTGGCGATGGACGAGGCGCTGGCGCTGGCCGAACCGCTGCGGGAAGTATTCGACGAAGCCGGCATGCCGCTGGAAATCTCCACCCCGGACCGCTGGCACCTGCGCCTGCCGCCGGATCTCCCGCTGCCCGGCTTCGCGGCGCCGGAACAGGCACTGGGCGAGGATCTGTCGCAGCATCTGCCGCCGGGAGCCGAGGGTCGCCGCTGGCGCATCCTGCTCAACGAGATCCAGGTGCTGCTGCACCAGCATCCGCTCAACGCCGCGCGCCGCGCCCGCGGCCAGCCGCCGGTCAACAGCCTGTGGCTGTGGGGCGGCGGCCGCCTGCCGGGTCCGCTGCGCAGCGGTCTGCGCGGGGTGATCAGCGACGATCTGCTGCTGGCCGCGCTGGCCGGCCACGCCCGTCTCGCCGCGCAGCCGCGCACCGCCGGAACAGTCGCGGCCGCGGCCGCCGGCTGGCTGATCGACCTGCAGGATCTGCCGGTCGGCGAGATCGAATCGTCGTGGTGGCCGATCCTCGAGTCCGTCATCGACCGGCAATCGGTCGAGCTGCATTTCGCCAGTGGCGAGCGTTGGCGGCACAAGCCGCGGCACCGCTGGCGGCTGTGGCGCGGGGCGGGGCGTTGACGGCCTTGCAGGTGCGGCGCCGGGTCGGCCGGGGCGTGCCCGCCGGCTGGGCCGCATCGGTGCATCCGGTCCTGCAGCAGGTCTACGCCGCGCGCGGCGTGCTGGGTCCGGCGCAGGTGGAACACCGGCTGGCGCGGCTGCTGTCGCCGCTGCTGCTGGGCGGCATGGCGCAGGCGGTCGAGCTGCTGCTCGAGGCGATCCGCGACGACTGGACGATCGTGATCGCCGGCGATTACGACTGCGACGGCGCCACCGGCACCGCGGTGGCCGTGCGCGGCTTGCGCCTGCTCGGTGCCCGGCGGGTGAGCTACGTGGTGCCCAACCGCTTCATCCACGGCTATGGCCTGAGTCCGGCACTGGTCGAGTCGCTGCAACCGAAACCGCAGCTGATCGTCACCGTCGACAACGGCGTGGCCAGCGTGGCCGGCGTGGCGGCGGCGAAGGCGCACGGCATCCGGGTCATCGTGACCGACCATCACCTGCCGGGCGAACGGCTTCCCGCGGTCGACGCGATGGTCAACCCGAACCTGGTGAGCAGCGAAAAGTGCGGGCACGCCAGTCCGCCTTGCGATCGTTGCGCGCACGACGCGCGATTGAACCAGTCCTTTCCCAGCAAGGCGCTGGCCGGCGTGGGCGTGATGTTCTACCTGCTGCTGGCCTTGCGCGCGAGGATGCGCGAGAGCGGGCGGTACGCACGTGGCGGGAAGCGCGCGCAGGGCGAGGCATCGTTCGATCCCCGCGAGCGGGACGATCGCGGAACTACCGAACCGGATCTCTCCTGCTTGCTCGATCTGGTGGCGCTGGGCACGGTGGCGGATCTGGTGCCGCTGGATTTCAACAATCGCGTGCTGGTCAAGGCCGGCCTGCAGCGCATCCGCAGCGGCCGCGCCTGCGCCGGCATCACCGCGCTGGTGGAGGCCGGCAAGCGCAGCGTCGCGACGCTGTGCGCCGGCGACCTGGGTTTCGCGGTCGGCCCGCGCCTGAATGCCGCCGGCCGCATGGAAGACATGCGCCTGGGCGTGGAGTGCCTGCTCACCGACGACGTGGCGCAGGCGCGTGCGCATGCCGAGCGGCTCAGCGCGATCAACCGGGAGCGCCGCGAGCTGCAGGCGTCGATGGTGGCCGAGGCCGAACGGATGGCGGCCGGCGCCAGGCACGTCGACGCGGTCGGCGTGACGCTGTACGAGCCGGGCTGGCATGCCGGCGTGATCGGCCTGGTGGCCTCGAAGCTGAAGGATCGCCTGCATCGCCCGGTGATCGCCTTTGCGCCGGACGGCGTTGAACCGCACGGCGAGGGATCGCCGCCGCTTGATCCTGGCGAGCGGGAAGTGCGCGCCATGCTGCGCGGCTCGGCGCGCTCGATCGCCGGCTTTCACATCCGCGACGCGCTGGCGGCGATCGATGCGCGCCACCCGGGCCTGATCGAACGTTTCGGCGGCCACGCGATGGCCGCCGGGCTGAGCCTGAAGGCCTGCGACTACCCGCGCTTCGCCGCGGCATTCGACGCCGTCGCCCGCGAACTGATCGATGCCGAACAACTGCAGGCGGTGGTGTATACGGATGGCGAGCTGCCATGCGGCGCGCTGTCGTTGTCGCTGGCGCGGCAACTGCGAAACGCCGGGCCGTGGGGGCAGGCGTTCCCCGAGCCGCTGTTTGACAACCTGTTCGAATGCGCCGGCTGGAAGGTGATGGGCGAAAGCCACCTGCGCCTGCAGCTGCGCGACCCGCGCGACGGCATGCTGCACGAGGCGGTGATGTTCAACGCATACGACGGCCAGCCGCCGCCGCCCCGGTTGCGCGCGGTCTACGAACTGGGCATCAACGACTGGCAGGGGCGCGAAAGCCCGCGCCTGCTGCTGCGGCACATCGAGCCGGCGTAAGTTTCATTTTGCGGTTTGGCACACCGGCATTGCGCGCCCATGTGGCGCGCAATGTGTGCGCTGCCTGCATGTCCGGCTTGCCATCCCCGCGACTGTATTTCATTTCCGCAACAGTGGATGGCTGAGCTATCTGCCGAGATCGCCCTCCGGCGGAATTTTGGATGACGCTGGAACCATGCCGGTTTTCAAGATGTCCATGCAGCGGCTGGCGCATTTGCGTGAGCCGTTGATGCGCCAGGCGCAAGCGTGGCATCCAGGGAGAACCGCGATTGCCTCGGCGCCACGACCATCTCGAGATTCGGCGCCAGGCTTTGCACGAACCGATTCGTCGCGGTGTCGCGCTCGGCGTCGCGATTTCGTTTCATATTGCCGTGTTGATGCTGGTGCTGAGGCCTGCGATCAACGAACCTGGCGCCGCTGCCGATCGACGAAGCAACCATCATCGCGGGCTGGAGCTGCGGTTGCTTCGTTGGCAGGTCTTTCCCGAGACCCATGGAGCCCTGCCTGCAAGGCGGGTGACTGCGCCTGCCATGCGCGCTCATGCGAAGCCCGCAGCACATCCTTCGCAGACGGCAACGCGGCAGGCCCCCCGGGTATCCGCACATCCGCCCGGCGCACCAGTCACCCCGACCGTGGCATCGGGTCATCACAGTGACGATGGCGGCTTCCGCGAACGCCTTCTGAAGGCACAGCACGCTTATGCGGTCCATGGTGTTCCGGGTTCAGACACACCCTTGGTGGCGGGTATCCATTTGATCGATCCCCGAGCCCAAGGGGCAGGTGCTGCGGTTCGTCAGCTGCAACGTCTGTTCGGCATTGCCAGTCGTCATTGCATCGATGTCGATGTGTGGCGTCACCTGACACCACAGGAGCTGAGTGCGCGACATATCTCGCCGGACGAGGTGGACCGGGTTGGCCATGAAAATCACTGCAACCGACCAGCCGGTCTGAATTTCTAGCCATCGCAGGCGAGTTCGTTCATCATCGTTGCCGGGAATCGCGAGCCGATCTCCGGGGGCGTCATCGCGGCCTTGCGTGCCATTCACAGCACCCGGTGCAGACTGGGCAACCGTTTTGCAGAGGAGAGCGCCATGATCGAACAGATTGAGGGATTGCCCGCCGGCACGCTGGGTTTCCGTGCCAGCGGCCGGGTCACTGCCGCCGACTACGAGCGCGTGCTGGTGCCGGATGTCGAGGCCGCGTTCGCGCTCAACCGCAAGCTGCGCCTGCTTTATCTGGTCGACGAGGACTTCACCGGCTTCGATCCCGGGGCGATGTGGGACGACGCCAAGCTCGGCATGCGCCATCTCAGCGGCTGGGACCGGGTGGCGCTGGTGACCGACGTGCCCTGGCTGCGCATGACCGCGACCGCGATGGGGTTCGTCATCCCGGCCGAGTTCCGCCTGTTCGGACTGGCCGGACTGGCCGCCGCCAAGGCCTGGATCAGCGAACCGGCGGCCTAGCAGCAGCCCCACAGCTCCAGTCTGTAGGAGCGCACCCTGTGCGCGAAAAGCCGCCGCGCGTAGGAGCGCACCCTGTGCGCGAAAAATCGCCGCGCGTAGCGCACCCGGTGCGCGAAAGCTATGCAAGAGCATTCGCGCACAGGGTGCGCTCCTACGGGTGGAAATACATCAAGAGCATTCGCGCACAGGGTGCGCTCCTACGCCGGTGCCGGGAACCGGGTCGTTTGGGAGTCCCTGGCGGCAGCGGCCGTCAACCCATGTACTGGCCGCCGTTGATGGCGAGGTTGGCGCCGGTGATCCAGCCGGCGGGTTCGCCGACGAGATAGCCCACGGCGTGGGCGATCTCGTCCGGTTCGCCCAGCCGCCCGAGCGGGATCTGCGCCACGATCCGGTTGCGCATCTCCTCCGGTACGGCCATCACCATGTCGGTGGCGATATAGCCGGGCGACACCGTGTTCACCGTGATGCCGTAGCGTGCGTTTTCCTGGGCCAGCGACATGGTGAAGCCGTGCATGCCGGCCTTGGCGGCGGCGTAGTTGGCCTGGCCGCACTGGCCCTTCTGGCCGTTGATCGAGCTGATCTGCACGATCCGGCCCCATCTGCGCGCGCGCATGCCCTCGATCAGCGGGCGGGTGATGTTGAAGCAGGCGTCGAGGTCGCTGTGCAGCACCTCGGTCCACTGCTGGTACGTCATGCGGTGGAACATCACGTCGCGGGTGAGGCCGGCGTTGTTGACCAGGATGTCGACCGGGCCGAGGGTTGCCTCGACCTGCCGGACGAAGGCCGCGGAGGCTTCCGGGTCCGCGACGTCGCACGGCAGCATGCAGGCATCGATGCCCTCGGCACGCCGGGCCTCCTGCCACGCGCGGGCCTTTCCCTCGTTGCGGTAATTGGTCGCCACGCGATGCCCGAGACCGGCGAGATGCCTGACGATCGCCGTGCCGATACCGCCGGTACCGCCGGTGACCAATGCGATTCGCGATGCCATGGTTGGTTCCTCCTCAAGCTGGGTGGGCGCTGCGCCGGGACGGCGCCTCGTCGGTGGATTCGTTTCCGCTGCCGTGCCGGTGCTCACGATTGCCGCGGCTCCGCGAGCAGTGCCTCGAATCCGGAGACCACGTCGAACAGCTCCTCGTCGATGCCGCTCTGGCGCAGGCGGTGGAAGCCGTCGTTGAGCGTCGCCAGCAATTCCTCGATGTTCCGGTCCGCGCGCTGCATCGCCGCCAGGCGGCTGGCGTTCTCGCTGGCCAGCGATTCGGCGCAGGCGCGGAACAGCGAGACGAACAGGTATTCGCGGATCAGCACCCGCAGCGTCGCCGTGCCGTCGCCGAGCACGCCGGGCAGGTTGCTGCCCGGCCATGGCAGTTCGGCCAGCTGGCGGCCCCAGCTTTCGTCCAGCGGCAGCAGCCGCTGGCAGACCGGCGCGTACGCGGCAGCGGCGCCGGAGCGGTTGCGGAAGATGGGCCGGTTGTGGAACAGGTGGAGCTCGGCCGCCTTGCCCTGGCGCTGCTGTTGCTCGCTTTCCAGCAGGATCTGCCCGACCAGCGGCGCGATCGCCTTGACGGAATTCGGCACGCTGAACAGGCCGGCCGGCGGCAGGCCCGCATCTGCCAGGCGGGCGTGGGCGCGTTCGCCGACGGCCCATACCAGCGGCTTGCCGGGCAGCGTCGACAGCGTCTCGATCGCATAGTCGGCCACCACGTCGTTGAACTGGCCCACCAGGCCCTGGTCCGAACCGAACACGACGGCGCCGATCCCCTGCGTGCCCGCCGGCCTGTTCGCGGCGCGCCTCCATGCCGCCGCGCCGGCCGTGCCGCGCAGGCAGACGCCCAGGCCCAATTCCACGGTCCGGTTGTAGTCGTCCAGCGCACGCACGGACTGCTCGTACTGCGTGATGCTCGAGGCGGCCATCGCCTTCATCGTGCGCACGACGGATTGAAGATCGCCGGCGCTGGCGATCTTTCGGCGCAGGCTCGCCGTGGTGTCGGTCATGGCGGATCCGGGCGCGCGGGCACGGGCGCCGCGGTCGGGCCGGCAGCGGGATCGGCCTGGGCCGGAAGCTGCAGGCGCGCGAGCGCCTGGCGGGCGATGGCGAGGATGGCGGCGCGATCCCGCTCGTCCAGCCTGGCGGCGGTATCGAATCGGGCACGCAAATCCGGCGGCAGGTCCGCCGCGGCATCGCGCACGGCCTGCTCGGCGGCGGCCATCCGGTCCAGCGGCACCGGGTCGAACAGGCCCGCCGTCAAGGTCAGCAGGACGGCGATCTGGGCGGGCACCGGCACCGGCGAGAATTCGCCTTGCTTCAGGCACGCGCGGATGCGCCGTCCATGCTCGATGCGCTGGCGGGTGCCTTCCTCCAGCCGGGCGCCGAAGCGGGCGAAGGTTTCCAGTTCCTCGAACTGCGCATAGGCCAGCTTGAGGTCGCCGGCCACCGCGCGGTAAGCGGCGCGTTGCGCCTTGCCGCCGACGCGCGAGACGGACTTGCCGACATCCACGGCGGGCAGCACGCCCAGCTCGAACAGCGACGGCGAAAGGTAGATCTGCCCGTCGGTGATCGAGATCAGGTTGGTCGGGATGTAGGCGGAGATGTTCTGCGCCTCGGTTTCGATCACGGGCAGGGCGGTGAGCGAACCGCCGCCGCGCTCCGGGCACAGGTGGGTGGCCCGTTCGAGCAGGCGCGAGTGGATGTAGAAGATGTCGCCGGGAAACGCCTCGCGGCCCGGTGGCCGGCGCAGCAGCAGCGACAGCTCGCGGTAGGCGCGGGCGTGCTGGGTGAGGTCGTCGTAGACGATCAGCACGTCGCGGCCCGCCTCCATGAAATGCTCGGCGATGCTGGTGGCGGCGTAGGGCGCGATGTAGGTCAGGCCGGGCGGGTCGTTGCCTTCGCTGACCAGCACCACGGTGTACTCCATCGCGCCTT
>JAGWMU010000122.1 GCA_028873095.1 Pseudomonadota bacterium
ACACCACCGACATCAGGAGGATGACGATCTGGGGCAACCACAGCTCCACCCAGTATCCGGACATCCATCACGCCACGGTCAACGGCAAGCCGGCGATGTCGCTGGTCGACCAGGCCTGGTACGAGGCGGACTTCATCCCCACCGTGCAGCAGCGCGGCGCGGCGATCATCAAGGCGCGCGGCGCCTCGTCGGCCGCCTCGGCCGCCTCGGCGGCGATCGACCACATGCGCACGTGGGCGCTGGGTACCGCCGAGGGCGACTGGGTCTCGATGGGCATTCCGTCGGATGGCTCCTACGGCATCGCGCCGGGCGTGATCTACGGCTACCCGGTGACGGTGAAGGACGGCAAGTACGCGATCGTGCAGGGGCTGGCGATCAACGACTTCTCGCGCGCCCGGATGGACGCCACCGACAAGGAGCTGCGCGAAGAGCGCGCCGGCGTCGAGCACCTGTTCATCGCGTAGGAACGCACCGAAGTGCGCGAATTGCTCTTGTCAGGGTATGGCTAAAGCATTCGCCCACAAGGTGGGCTACAGGTACGGCCAGCCTGCCGTAGGAGCGCACCCTGTGCGCGAAAAGCTTTGGCCTTTCGTGGGAGACGATCGCCCACAGGGTGGGCTCCTACGGGTACGGCTTGCCTGCCGTAGGAGCGCACCCTGTGCGCGAAAAGCTTTGGCCTTTCGTGGGAGGCGATCGCCCACAGGGTGGGCTCCTACGGGTGCGGCCAGCCTGCCGTAGGAGCGCACCCTGTGCGCGAAAAGCTTTGGCCTTTCGTGGGAGACGATCGCCCACAGGGTGGGCTCCTACAGCATGTGCACCGCGGTGGGAATCGCCTTGCCGAACCATTTCAGCCGCTCGTCGCGGCAGCTCGGGCTACCCGTCGCGTACTTGCGGCAGACCGTGGGGCGGTCTTCGTAGATGCCGCAGCGCGAGGTGTTCGGATCGACCGCGACGCACCAGCCGTCCTCGCCCTTGGCCAGCGTTTCCATGCCGTGTTCATCGCGGTGGATCAGCCATTCCGGCATGCGGTCTTCCGGCATCAGCACCACGGTGAGGCGACAGCAGACCGCTTCGCAGGTCGTGCATTGCACGCTCGGGTCGATGCTTTCCGCGTAGGGATCAGGCAGGTTGTTCACTCCCCAGCATGACAGCATTGGCTGCCGCGCACCTGAACCGGCCGGTGATGGCGCACGCCGCTCGATGAACGGCGCACCTTCAGGTATGGCGTCGATGGCGATGCCATGCCTTTGTCTGCAGGAGCGCACCCTGTGCGCGATGCTCTTCGCCATACCCTGACAAGAGCATCGCGCACAAGGTGCGCTCCTGCACAGGTCGACGGCACTTGCATGACGTGGCTCACGCCCGGATATAAGGTTGGGTTTCGCCGATCGCGTCCTTACCGCCCATGCTCAAGTTCCGCTTCGACAACGCATTCGTGCGCGACCTGCCCGGCGACCCCGAGCGTGGCGGGCGCGTGCGCCAGGTCGACGGCGCGCTGTATTCGCTGGTCGACCCCACGCCGGTCGCCGCGCCGCGATTGCTGGCGCATTCGCGCGAGATGGCCGGTGCGCTCGGCCTCGACGAGGCCGACGTGGCGTCCGCCGAGTTCGCGCAGGTGTTCGGCGGCAACGCGCTGCTCGACGGCATGCAGCCGTACGCGGCGAATTACGGCGGGCATCAATTCGGCCACTGGGCCGCGCAGCTCGGCGATGGCCGGGCGATCACGCTGGGCGAGACGATCGATGCCGCAGGGAATCGCTGGGAGCTGCAGCTGAAGGGTGCGGGGTTGACGCCGTATTCGCGCAGTGCGGACGGTCGCGCGGTGCTGCGCTCGTCGATCCGCGAGTTCCTGTGCAGCGAGGCGATGCACCACCTGGGCGTGCCGACCACGCGCGCGCTGAGCCTGATCGATACCGGCGAGGCGGTGGTGCGCGACATGTTTTACGACGGCCACGCCGCGCCCGAGCCGGGGGCGATTGTGTGCCGCGCGGCGCCGTCGTTCATCCGCTTCGGCCATTTCGAGCTGCCGGCCTCGCGCGGCGATACCGCACTGTTGCGCACGCTGGTCGATTTCACCATACGCCGCGATTTTCCCGGACTCGACGGGCAGGGCGAGGCGCTGCATGCCGAGTGGTTCGCCCGGGTCTGCGAGCGCACCGCCGCGATGATCGCGCACTGGATGCGGGTGGGTTTCGTGCATGGCGTGATGAACACCGACAACATGTCGATCCTGGGCCTGACCATCGACTACGGCCCGTACGGCTGGGTCGACGACTACGACCCGGACTGGACGCCCAACACCACCGACGCGCAGCGCCGCCGCTACCGCTTCGGCCAGCAGCCGAACGTGGCATGGTGGAACCTGAGCCGCCTGGCCGGCGCGCTGGCGCCGCTGTTTGCGAGTATCGAGCCGCTGCAGGCCGGGCTGGACCGCTATGCGGCGGCATACGCCAGGGCCGATCGCGCCGCCATCGCCGCCAAGCTCGGCCTGGCCGAATGCCGCGACGGCGATGTGGCCCTGATGCAGTCGCTGCAGGCGCTGATGCAGCAGGCCGAGATCGACATGACGCTGTGGTTCCGCGCGCTGGCCGACGTCGATCCGCAGGCGCCGACGCTGCTGCCGCTGCGCGAGGCGTTCTACGACGAAACGAAGCGGCGCGAAGCGGAGCCCGCGCTCGACGCCTGGCTGGCGCGCTATGCCGCACGCCTCGCCGACGACCCGCAATCGGCCGGGCAACGTCGCGAGCGGATGCGCGCGGCCAACCCGCGCTACGTGCTGCGCAACTATCTGGCGCAGCAGGCGATCGACCGGGCCGGACAGGGCGATGCCGGCGGCATCCATGAGCTGCTGGAGGTGCTGCGCCGCCCGTACGACGAGCAGCCCGGCCGCGAGGCGTATGCGCAGAAGCGGCCGGACTGGGCACGCCACAAGGCCGGCTGCTCGATGCTCTCGTGCAGTTCGTGAGCCGCAACGGACAATGGCCGGCATGGCCGGCCCGCCACGAACGAAGGCCGGCAAGGCCGGCCTTCGGGTTCAGTCGATGGTGCCCTCGAGACGATTCGAACGTCCGACCTGTCCCTTAGGAGGGGACCGCTCTATCCGACTGAGCTACGAGGGCAGCGCCGGGATTTTCGCATGGATCCGGCGCCGACGCGAAGCGCCTTCGCCCCGACCCCAATGCTCTCGACTTGACGGATCTCAAAGCTCGTCATTCCGGCGAAAGCCGGAATCCAGTGCCTTCGAAACGTGATGAAAGACGCTGGGTCCCGGCTTTCGCCGGGATGACGACATCGCTATTTTCGCTAAGTTGAGGGCATTGACCCCGACCCTCCTCCTGCAGGCACGGGAGGGAGCCGCTCCTGCGGCCTGCTAGAATGAGCAATTTCCGAATTCCATTCACGGCGCTTGCGGGCGCCGCACGTTCAGGAGTGAGCCATGTCGCATGCAATCCTCAAGTCGCTCGGTCTCGGCAACGAGCTGTCCGGCACCTATCTGGGCCAGGGCGAGTGGTCGAACACCGCCGGTGCCGGCACGCTGCAGTCGGTGAACCCGGCCACCGGCGAGATGATCGGCACGGTGCATGCGTCCAGCGCGGCCGACTACGAAACCATCGTCGGGCGCGCGCAGGCCGCCTTCAAGCTGTGGCGCGCCACGCCGGCGCCGCTGCGCGGCGAGGCGGTGCGGCTGTGCGGCGAGGCGCTGCGCAGGCACAAGGACGCGCTCGGTTCGCTGGTGTCGCTGGAGATGGGCAAGATCAAGCCCGAGGGCGACGGCGAAGTGCAGGAGATGATCGACATCGCCGATTTCGCCGTGGGCCAGAGCCGCATGCTGTACGGCAGCACCATGCATTCGGAGCGCCCCGGCCACCGCATGTACGAGCAGTACCACCCGCTGGGCATCGTGGGCATCATCAGCGCGTTCAACTTCCCGGTCGCGGTATGGGCCTGGAACGCGATGCTGGCGGCGATCTGCGGCGACATCTGCATCTGGAAGCCGTCGCCGAAGACGCCGCTGACCGCGATCGCCACCATGCGGATCTGCAACGAGGCGCTGAAGGACGGCGGCTATCCGGACCTGTTCTTCCTGTTCAACGACGCCGGCAGCGAGCTGGCGCAGGCCTTCGTCGACGACAGGCGCGTGGCGCTGGTCAGCTTCACCGGCTCGACCAAGGTCGGCCGCATGGTCGGCGAACGCGTGGCCCGGCGCATGGGCCGTTCGCTGCTGGAGCTGGGCGGCAACAACGCGATCATCCTGGACGAGTCGGCCGACCTGAAACTGGCGATTCCCGGCATCGTGTTCGGCTCGGTCGGCACCGCCGGCCAGCGCTGCACCACCACCCGCCGGCTGTTCGTGCACGAGTCGATCCACGACAGCGTGCTGGCGTCGCTGGTCAAGGCCTACGGCCAGATCGAGGGCAAGATCGGCGATCCGACCCTGCCCACCACGCTGATGGGGCCGCTCAACAGCGCTGAAGCCGTGCAGGGTTATCTCGCCGCGATCGAGAAGGCCAGGGCGGCCGGCGGCAAGATCGCCACCGGCGGCAAGGCGCTGACGGAGCGCAAAGGGCACTTCGTGCTGCCGACGATCATCACCGGCCTGAAGAATTCGGACGAAGTGGTGCAGTCCGAGACCTTCGCGCCGATCCTCTACGTGATGCCGTTCAAGACCCTGGACGAGGCGATCGAGCTGCAGAACGACGTGCCGCAGGGCCTGTCCTCGGCGATCTTCACGCAGAACCTGAAGTCGGCCGAGAAGTACCTGTCGGTGGCCGGTTCCGACTGCGGCATCGCCAACGTCAACATCGGCACCTCCGGCGCGGAGATCGGCGGCGCATTCGGCGGCGAGAAGGAGACCGGCGGCGGCCGCGAGTCGGGTTCGGACGCGTGGAAGGTCTACATGCGCCGCCAGACCAATACCATCAACTACTCCGACTCGCTGCCGCTGGCCCAGGGCATCAAGTTCGACCTGTAAAGTGATGTAATCGGGTGACGGGCTGCCAGGGAACGTCCGAACAAGCTTCCGCTCGTCATTCCGGCTTTCGCCGGGATGACGGCTTATTCGGATATCCCCCAGCCGCCCGTGGCAGATAATGTACGGCGGCGCCGAACCGGTTCGGCATGTTCCACCTCAGACACGAGCGAGCGATCCGATGAGCGAGCAACCGTCTTCCCGATCCGCTCCCGCCACCAGTTCGCTGGCGGTGGTGAGCCTGGTGTTCGGCATCCTTGCCTGGTGCGCGCTGCCGTTCGTCGGCGCGATCGTGGCGGTCATCTGCGGCCACCTGGCGCGCAGCGAGATCCGCCATGCGCACGCCGACAACCGGCTGGAAGGCGACGGCATGGCGGTGGCCGGCCTGCTGCTCGGTTACGCGCAACTGGTGCTGTGGGTGCTGCTGGTATTCGTGGTCGTCGCGGCGCTGGCTTTCGGCGTGGCGTTTTCGCACTGGTTCTGAGGCGCAGCCGATGTCCAGCGGGCAACCAGCCATCCCCTTCGATTTTCACGGTCGCCGCGTGCTGGTGGCCGGCGCCAGCCGCGGCATCGGCCGCAGCATCGCGCTGGCCTTCGCGCAGGCCGGTGCCGCCGTGTCGGTCTGTGCCCGCGGCAAGGCGGCGCTGGAGGAAACCCGCCAGGCGATCGCCGCGTACGGCGTCGCCACGCATGCGCAAAGCTGCGACCTGGCCGCCCCCGCGGCGATCGACGCCTACGTGGCGGATGCCGCCAGCGCACTCGGCGGCATCGACGTGCTGGTCAACAACGCCAGCGGCTACGGTTTTGCCGACGACGACGAGGCCTGGATTGCCGGTTTCAACGTGGACCTGATGGCGGCCGTGCGTGCGTCGCGGGCGGCGCTGCCGTATCTGGCGGCATCCCCGGCGGCCTGCATCCTGCACACCAGCTCGATCGCCGCGTTCCGCCCGCGCGCCGGCGGTGCGCCGTATGCGGCGGTGAAGGCGGCGCTGAGCCAGTACACCACGTCGCAGGCGCTGGCGCTGGCCGCGCAGCGCATCCGCGTCAACGCCATCGCGCCCGGTTCGATCGCGTTCGCCGGCGGCATCTGGGACCGCTGCGAGCGCGAGGACCCGGCGCGCCATGCCGCCGTGCTGGCGAAGATCCCGTTCGGCCGCTTCGGCCGCCCCGAGGAAATCGCCCACGCCGCGCTGTTCCTCGCCTCGCCGTGGGCGGGCTGGATCACCGGGCATACCCTGGTGGTCGACGGCGGCCAGATGCTCAATGGCTGAGCCTGGGAGCCTGTCGGGCTTTGGTTGGCCGGGCTGCGAATCCGGCTGTGCGGTCCATGTTTCCGCCGCTTCTTGGCCCATAGCGCCACTATGGGCCGGCAAAGCGTCAGAAATCTGTCCTCGCACAGCCGAATTTTCGCCTCGACCACCAAAGTCCGACAGGCTCCTAGCGAACCCGAACGCATGAGCGAGCTGCGATCCACCGCGCGCTTCGGCGATCGCGTCGACGACTACGTGCGTTACCGGCCGGATTACCCGGCGGCCCTGCTGGACTGGCTGCAGCGCGAGTTCGGCGTCGATGCCGGCTGGGAAGTGGCCGACATCGGCGCCGGCACCGGCATCTCGTCCCGGTTGTTTCTCGATGCCGGTCATCGCGTGACGGCGGTCGAGCCGAACGCGCCGATGCGTGCGGCGGCACAGCGGTGGCTGCAGGGGTTCGAGCGCTTCCGCGCGATCGACGGCCGTGCCGATGCGACCGGACTCGACGACGCCAGCGTCGATCTGGTGACCGTGGCGCAGGCGTTCCACTGGTTCGACGAGGAGGCGGCCCGGCGCGAGTTCGCGCGCATCCTGCGGCGCGGCGGACTGGTGGCGATCTGGTGGAATTCGCGCCGGCTGACCGGCACGCGCTTCCTGGAAGGCTACGAAGCGCTGCTGCGGGCTTTCGGTACCGACTACGCCAGCGTGGCCGAGCGATATGCCGACGATGCACGGATGCGCGACTGGTTCGGCGCCGGCTTGCGCGGCAGCGCCCGCTTCGAGCACGGCCAGCGGTTGGACTTCGCGGCGCTGCGCGGGCGGTTGCTGTCCTCGTCGTACGCGCCGCCCGCGGGCCATCCACGGCACGCACCGATGCTGCAGGCGCTGCGTGAATTGTTCGACAGCTGCGCCGAGCAAGGCGCGGTAAGCTTTGATTACGATACCCGCATCTTCGCGGGCCAGCCGGCCTGACCATGTACGACATCCTGCGTCCACTGCTGTTCAAGCTCGATCCCGAAACCGCGCACGGGCTCACCCTGTACGCGCTGGGCGTGGCCCAGCGCAGCGGCTTCGCCCATCTCGTCGCGAGACCGCCGGCGGATCTGCCGGTCACCGTGTTCGGCATCACGTTTCCCAACCCGGTGGGGCTGGCCGCCGGGCTGGACAAGAACGCCGAGCATCTGGCCGCGCTCGACGCGCTGGGTTTCGGCTTCATCGAGGTCGGCACGGTCACGCCCTTGCCGCAGCCGGGCAACGACAAGCCGCGCATGTTCCGGCTGCCGCAGCACGAGGCGATCATCAACCGGCTCGGCTTCAACAACGGCGGCGTCGATGCGCTGGTGCGCAACGTGCAGCAGTCCGGCTATCACGGCGTGCTCGGCATCAACATCGGCAAGAACAAGGACACGCCGAACGAGAAGGCGGTCGACGACTACCTGACCTGCCTGCACAAGGTGTACGCGCACGCCAGCTACATCACCGTGAACATCTCCTCGCCCAACACCCAGGGCCTGCGCGACCTGCAGCAGGAAGCCGCGCTGCGCCGCTTCATCTCGGTCCTGCGCGAGGCGCAGGAGCGGCTCGGCTCGCAGCATGGCCTGCGCAAGCCGATGCTGCTGAAGATCGCGCCGGACCTGACCGAGGCCGAGCTCGACGCGATCGCCGATGTCCTGCTGCGCACCGGCATCGACGGCGTGATCTGCAGCAACACCACCATCGACCATGCCGCGGTGGCCGGCGACCGGCATGGCGGCGAGGCCGGCGGGTTGTCCGGCAAGCCGCTGTTCGCCCGCTCCACGGCGGTGCTGGCCGGCATGCGCGAGCGCCTGCAGGGACGCATTCCGCTGATCGGTGTGGGCGGCATCCTCGACGGCAGCGATGCGGCCGAGAAGATCGGCGCCGGCGCCTCGCTGGTGCAGGTCTATTCGGGGCTGATCTATCGCGGGCCGCAGCTGATCGGCGAATGCGTCAACGAGATCCGCCGCCAGCGCGAGGACGCGCATGCCGTCTGAACGCAACGACATGCCGGCGGAGCGCATAGACATGGGCGGCTACACGCTGATCGAGAACGCCTCGCTGGTCAACCGCAACACGCTGCGCGTGGATGCACGGGCGACGCTGCTGGCGGAGATCCGCAACGCCGCCAGGCTGCCGCATCTGCTCGATTTTCCGGCGGTGCGCGCCGGCCGCCTGCTGGTGCTGGGGGAGGGCAGCAACGTGCTGTTCACCGGCGACTTCGACGGCACCGTGCTGGCGATGGCCACCCGCGGCGTGCAGGTCGAAAGCGACGGCGACAGCGCCCGCATCGCGGTCGCCGCGGGCGAACGCTGGGACGACTTCGTGCGCTGGACGCTGGGCCAGGGCTATGCCGGGCTGGAAAACCTGATCCTGATTCCCGGCACGGTCGGCGCCGCGCCGATCCAGAACATCGGCGCCTACGGTTGCGAAGTGGCCGAGTTCATCGAGAGCGTGGAGGCCTGGGACATCCGCGAGCGCCGCGTGGCCACGCTGGACCGCGCGGCCTGCGCGTTCGCCTATCGCGACTCGCTGTTCAAGCGCGAACCCGGGCGCTACATCGTCACCGCGGTGCGTTTCGTGCTGCCGCGCAACCGCCCGCTGCGCACCGACTACGCCGGCATCGACGAGGAGCTGCGGCGGATGGGCGTGGACAAGCCCGCGCCGTTCCACGTGGCCGAGGCGGTGGTGCGCCTGCGCACGCGCAAGCTGCCCGACCCGGCGGTGATCGGCAACGCCGGCAGCTTCTTCAAGAACCCGATCG
>JAGWMU010000123.1 GCA_028873095.1 Pseudomonadota bacterium
TCCTCGCGCGGCTTCGCCTACATGGTGGCGCAGCAGTTCGACGGCGGCGTGAAGTCGCGCATCGACCCGGCCGCCTGCCTGCTCAACGCCTCCACCAACGCGGTGAAGGTGGCGCTGGAGGCGATCCAGGCCCTCGGCGGCAACGGCTACATCAACGAATTCCCCGCCGGCCGCCTGCTGCGCGACGCCAAGCTGTACGAGATCGGCGCCGGCACCAACGAGATCCGCCGCATGCTGATCGGCCGCGAGCTGTTCCACGGCAAGGCGTAGCGACACCGCTCGCGTAGGAGCGCACCCTGTGCGCGAAATACGTAGCGACACAGCCTCCGCAGGAGCGCACCCTGTGCGCGAAATGCGTAGCGACACAGCCTCCGTAGGAGCGCACCCTGTGCGCGAAATACGTAGCGACACAGCCTCCGTAGGAGCGCACCCTGTGCGCGAAATACGTAGCGACACAGCCTCCGTAGGAGCGCACCCTGTGCGCGAAAAGCGTTACAGCGCCACCACGTGCTGTTTCCGCTTTTCGCGCACAGGGTGCGCTCCTACGCGTGTCGCGTGCTCAGAACGCCCAGCTGAAATCCAGCGTACCCATCCGCGCCTGCTGTCCCTGGCCGAAGTAGTCGTCGTAACCGAGCTGCAGGCTGGCACGCGGCGTCATGCGCCAGTCCAGTGAAGTACCGACCACGCCGCCACGGTGCGACAGGCCGATGCCGCCGACCGGCGCGTACTGGTTGATGCCGCTGAAGCTGGCCTGGAACGCCTCGCCTTGCACGCCGAACGACTGCTGCCACAACATCCGCGCCTGCAGGCCGAGGCTGCCGCCGCCAGGGAGCTGCCAGCCGTGTGTGGCGCGCAACCCCAGACCGGCCTGCCAGCGCCGGGCATCGCGCACGCCGGACTTCAGCCCGAAACCATCCGCGCCCAGCTCGTTGAAGCCGCCGCTGCGGACCTGCGCGAACTGCAGGTCGGCGTAGGGGATGACCTGGGTGCCGCCCAGCCCGAGGCGATAGCCGCTTTCGCCGTACGCCACGCTGTAGCGGCCGTTGTCGCTGCTGGCCACGGCAGCGCTCTGGTCGCCGAGCTGCAGCTGGCGCCGCATGTCTTCGCGGTAGCTGCCGAATCCCAAACGGCCCATCGCGTACCATGGTCCGCGGATCATGCCGCCGTAGACGATGCCTTCGACCGCCCGGTTGCGCCCCAGATCGGCGCTGCCGCTGAGTTGCCCCAGGCTCCGGCTCTGGCTCAGCGCATAACCGGCGACGCCGTCGCCGCCGACGCGGTAGTCCTGCCCGACCAGCCAGCCGCCGAGGTCATAGCCGACGCTGCTGTAGCCGGCGCGCGACATGTCGCCGTGATAGCCCAGATTCTGCGCCCAGCCACCGGCGCGCGGCGCCTGCAGCAGCGTGTCGAAGCGGTCGGACAAGGCGCGCGTGCCGGCATCGATCGCCTCGAACATCATCGCGGCATCGGCCGCATGCAGCTGACCGGAGAGCGTTTGCAGCGAACTCTGCAACGCGGCCACGCTGGCCGTTCGCTGCAGGCTGGCCGCACCGGCGATGAAGCTGCTGCTGACCGGCGCGGCGCCGGCGGTGGATGCCGTGGCTGCCAGCAGGGTATCGATCTGCCCGAACGCGTTCTGCACCCGTTGCGCGGCGCCGAACGATGCCGGCGTGTAGGTTGCCCCCGGCACCGCGGTGACGCTGACCTGCTGCACGTCGAGCCAGGCGCTGTGGGGGTCGTAGTTGAGGCTGGCGGTGAGCAGCACGTTGGGGGCGCTGCTGAGCGTGGCGAATGCCCCCGTGAGGCCGCCGGTGGCATCCAGGACATCCGTGTGCGAATTGACCACATATCCCGACGCCGTGCCCGCCACGTTGAGATCGCCGGCGATGCTGGCAGTGCCCCCGACCGTGACGACGGATCCCAGGTAGATCGACAGTCGGCCGGTGGTGCCTTGCACGTAATTGCCGAGAATGCCGGAGCCGCTGGAGACGACCGTACCGTCATTGGTCAAGTTGCCCTTGACGCCAGCTCCCGTCGAATTTGCTCCAAGGATCAGGGTAGCGCCATCGCTCACGGATGCCGCCGCCGGAATCTCTCCATTGGCTTCGAGGGTCGCTGCCAGTACCCGCGTGGTTCCCTGATAGGAATTTGCCCCGTTGAGCGTGAGCGTACCCGTTCCCGAAAGCGCCAGCCCGCCGGCGCCGGAAATATCGTTGTTCCAGTAGGAGTGGCTGCCGTCCAGGGTCACCTGCACGTCGCCCCAGTCGAACTTCGCCGGTCCGTTCACCGCCTTGCCGACATCCAGCTCGCCGTAGCCGAAGGTCGGATTCGGCTGCGATCCGCCCAGCGGATCGGCGGTGCCCAGCAAGGTCTGCCGCACCAGGTCGTTGGTGAAATACGGATAGGCCTGCCAGACCAGCGCCGCCGCACCGGACACCTGCGGCGCCGCCAGCGAGGTGCCCTCGACGATGTAGTAGGTCTCGCTGGTGGCGGTATCGTCCTTGCCGCTGACGATCACGTCGCCGGGAGCGGCCAGGCAATAGTCCATGGCCACGCCGCACTGGTCGGAATAGCTGGCCAGCTGGGTCGGGTGATTGCTGTCCACCGCCACCACGGTAAGCCAGCCCTTCGCCAGATCCGGCGCCAGCGATGGCAGTGCGGCGATCGTGCTGGGATTGGCCTGCGAGTCGTTGCCCGCGGCGAACACCACCAGGCCGCCCCACGAGTTGATGAAAGTGTTGTAGGCGTCGTGGAAGCTCTGCGTCGCGGTGGTGTTGGTGGAACTCCAGGTGATGCCGCCCCAGGAGTTGTTCATCACCTTGACCCCGGCCGCGATCAGGTCCGAGCTGACCTGCCCCAGCGGGTCGGCCGAGGTGACCTGGGCCGGCGGGGCCGTGCCGTTGTCGCTGGGCGCGGTGTCGTCGATGATGCGCGCCGAGACCAGATCGGCGCCCGGCGCGATGCCCCCCGGGAACTGGCCGAACGGGATGCCCGCCGCGATTTCCGAAACCCAGGTGCCGTGCCCGACCACATCGTCGATCGAGGTGTTGTTGGTGGTCGGATCGACGTAGATCAACTCCTGGGTGACGCGGCCGGCCAGGGCCGGATGGTTGCGCATGATGCCGGTATCGACCACCCCGATGGTCACGCCGGCGCCGGTATACCCCTGGGTATGCGCCGCGTAGGTGTTGGTGAGCGCCAGTTGCGCGTCCAGCGGCGGCTGCACGGTCGTCGGCGTGGGGACCGGCGGCGGTGCGGCAGCCGTCGGCTTGACTCCGCCTCCGCCGCCACCGCAGGCGCTCAAGCCGAGCGCTATGGCAATCGGCAGCAGCGCTTCACGATGCCGCACCAACCGATCGATCGTTTTCATCATGCACCTCGGCAATGCTCGAATTCGCTGGTCGCTTCCGGCATCCTGCCTCCCGCGACACTAGTGCTTCCCTGCACGTCGGTCGCTCCCGGCTTCCTGCCTCCCGCGACACTAGTGCATCCCTGCACGTCGTCCCGCGATGGCGGCGCCGCGCGACCTGCCCCTGCGCTGCATCTTCGCACAACGAAATTCCAATGAAACAGGCGGCACGGCGCATATTTTGACGGGCATGCCCGATTTGCCGCGGTTTGCGGCTGGCTGCGATAATCGAATGGTTGTCCATCAACCGCACGCCCCCTCAGCCTTCCTTTGGAGTTCCCCATGTCGGATAGCAGCGTAGTCATCGTCGGTGCCAAGCGCACCGCCATCGGCTCTTTCCTCGGCCAGTTCACCGGCGTGCCCACCCCGAAGCTGGGCGCCACCGCCATCCGCGCCGCGCTGGAACAGTCCGGCGTGGCCCCGGCCGATGTCAGCGAGGTGATCATGGGTTGCGTGCTGCCGGCCAACCTCGGCCAGGCACCGGCCCGCCAGGCCGCGCTGGCGGCGGATCTGCCGGCGGGCGCCGGCTGCACCACGATCAACAAGGTCTGCGGTTCGGGCATGAAGGCGATCATGCTGGGCCACGACCTGATCAAGGCCGGCTCGGCCAGCGTGGTGATCGCCGGCGGCATGGAATCGATGACCAATGCCCCGCACATGGTCAATGCCCGCACCGGCATCCGCTACGGCGACGGCCAGCTGGTCGACCACATGGCGTGGGACGGCCTGACCAACCCCTACGACGGCAAGTCGATGGGCGTGTTCGGCGAGCTGTGCGCCGACAAGTACCACTTCACCCGCGAGGAGCAGGACGCGTTCGCGATCGAGTCGGTCAATCGCGCCAAGGCGGCGCAGCAGAACGGCGCGTTCGCCGGCGAAATCGTGCCGGTCACCGTGACCGGCCGCAAGGGCGATGTGCAGGTCGACACCGACGAACAGCCGGGGCGCTCGGACGTCGCCAAGGTTCCCACCCTGAAGGCCGCCTTCCGCAAGGAGAACGGCACCATCACGGCGGCCAGCTCGTCCAGCATTTCCGACGGCGCCGCCGCCGTGGTGCTGCTGTCGGCCGACGACGCCAGCAAGCGCGGTCTGAAGCCGCTGGCCCGCATCGTGGCGCACGCCACCCACTCGCAGACGCCGGAATGGTTCACCACCGCGCCGGTCGGCGCGATCCAGAAGGTGCTGGACAAGGCCGGCTGGAAAGTGGCCGACGTGGATCTGTTCGAGGTCAACGAGGCGTTCGCCGTCGTGGCCATGGCACCGATGCGCGAACTGGGCATCGCCCATGACAAGCTCAACGTCAACGGCGGCGCCTGCGCGCTGGGCCATCCGATCGGCGCCAGCGGCGCCCGGCTGGTGGTGACCCTGCTGAACGCATTGAAGACGCGCGGCCTGAAACGCGGCGTCGCCTCGCTGTGCATCGGCGGCGGCGAGGCCACGGCGGTCGCGGTGGAGTGCATCGACTGAACCGTCGCCGGGGCGAACGCCCACCGTCACGGCCTCGCTGGGCGACGGCGGGTGGAGCCGGCCGCCGGCACGGCAAGAGACGCCCGGAACGATGCGCCAAGGGCGCCGACATCGGCAGCCGGCGCAACTCCGCGCGCTGGAGCCCGGCCGCCTCGTGCGGCCGGGTGCTGGGCCGGCGGGACCTCGTCATGACCGGCTTGCGCCGCCTGGATCCCGCGCCGGACCGGCGGCCATGAGAGCCCCGGCGATGGGCCCGGCTAAACGAACGAACAATGCATCGTGAAGTGCCTATGAAACTTGTGGCGCAATTTCCACGAAAGCGCTATTAATATGCGGCCATATGGCATTCCACGGCACAGGAGATTCACCATGAAGTTGACGCGTACCCTACTCGCCTCCGCGCTCGTCGCGTTGCTGGCGGCCTGCAGCAACGGCGCGCAGGACGCCCAGAAGCCTGCTGACAACACCCCGGCTGCTGCTCCGGCTTCCACCGCTCCGGCAGCTCCGGCCGCCGCTCCGGCCGCCGCTCCGGCTTCGACCGCTCCGGCCGCCGCCGCTCCGGCTGCTGCCGCTCCGGCTTCGACCGCCCCGGCCGCCGCCGCTCCGGCTGCAGCCTCCACCGCGCCTGCCAAAGCCGGTTGAGGATGCAATGAAAGGGAATTGACCCTTTCATGAGCAACAAAAACGGCCGCCCAGTGCGGCCGTTTTTTTGTCCGCGAGGATCAATCGCCGCACAACCCTCATGGCACGACGCAGCCGACGCTATCATCCGGGCATTTCCTCCTTGCGGTAAGCACACATCATGAGTGTCATCGTTTCGCAGATCGACCCGCGTTCACCCGAATTCCAGGCAAACAGCGCGCAATTGCGCGCCGTCGTCGACGACCTCCAGCGCGAACTGGTGCGCAGCGCCGAAGGCGGCGGCGAGAAGGCACGCGAAAAGCACGTGGCCCGCGGCAAATTGCCGCCGCGCGAACGCATCCGCGCCCTGCTCGACCCGGGCTCGCCGTTTCTCGAACTGTCGCCGCTGGCCGCGTACGGCATGTACGAGAATGCGGCGCCCGCCGCCGGCATCATCACCGGCATCGGCCGGGTCGACGGCATCGAGGTGATGGTGGTGGCCAACGACGCCACCGTGAAGGGCGGCACCTACCTTCCGATGACGGTGAAGAAACACCTGCGCGCGCAGGAAGTGGCGCTGGAGAACGGCCTGCCCTGCGTCTACCTGGTCGATTCCGGCGGCGCCTTCCTGCCGCTGCAGGACGAGGTGTTCCCGGACAGGGAGCACTTCGGCCGGATCTTCTACAACCAGGCGCGCATGTCGGCGCTCAACATCCCGCAGATCGCGGTGGTGATGGGCAGCTGCACCGCCGGCGGCGCTTACGTGCCGGCGATGAGCGACGAGACCGTCATCGTGCGCGAACAGGGCACGATCTTCCTGGGCGGCCCGCCGCTGGTGAAGGCGGCCACCGGCGAGGTGGTGGATGCCGAGACGCTGGGCGGCGCGGACGTCCATACGTCCATCTCCGGGGTGGCCGACCACTATGCCGAGAACGACGCCCATGCGCTGGCGATCGCCCGCGACATCGTCGGCCATCTCAACCGCAAGAAGGTCATGCCGCTCGCCTTGCGGGCACCGGTCGAGCCGAAGTACCCCGCCGACGAACTGTACGGCGTGATCCCGCAGGACACGCGCCGGCCGTTCGACATCCGCGAGGTGATCGCGCGCATCGTCGACGGCTCGGAGTTCCACGAGTTCAAGGCACGCTACGGCAAGACCCTGGTCTGCGGCTTCGCTCACATCCACGGCTACCCGGTGGGCATCGTCGCCAACAACGGCATCCTGTTCGCCGAGAGCGCGCTCAAGGGCGCGCATTTCATCGAGCTGTGCAACCAGCGCAACGTGCCGCTGGTGTTCCTGCAGAACATCACCGGCTTCATGGTCGGCAAGAAATACGAACAGGCCGGCATCGCCAAGGACGGCGCCAAGATGGTCACCGCGGTGGCCTGCTCGCACGTGCCGAAGTTCACCGTGGTGATCGGCGGCAGCTTCGGCGCCGGCAACTACGCCATGTGCGGCCGTGCCTACGGCGCGCGTTTCCTGTGGATGTGGCCGAACGCGCGGATCAGCGTGATGGGCGGCGAGCAGGCCGCCAGCGTGCTGGCCACGGTCAGGCGCGACGGCATCGAAGCCGCCGGCAAGTCGTGGAGCGCCGAGGAAGAGGAAGCCTTCAAGGCGCCGATCCGCGAGCAGTACGAACGCCAGGGCCACCCCTACTACGCCAGCGCGCGGCTGTGGGACGACGGCATCATCGACCCCGCCGACACCCGCCGCGTGCTGGGCCTGGCGATTTCCGCCTCGATGAACGCGCCGATCGAACCGCAGCGCTATGGTGTATTCCGCATGTAATCGGCTATAAAACCAGCGGACGATTAGCAGGGAACAGGACGTGATTGCCGGTATCGACCTGGGGACGACGCACTCTTTGATCGGTTGTTTCGGCGAAGCCGGGCCACGGCTGTTTCCGAATGCACTCAGCGACTATCTGACGCCGTCGGTCATCAGCATCGACGATGACGATCACGTCATCGTCGGCCTGGCGGCGCGCGACCGCATGGTCAGTCACCCGCAAGCCAGCGTCGCCAGCTTCAAGCGCTGGATGGGTACGCCACGTGAAACGCGACTGGGCAAGCACAGCTTCCGCCCGGAGGAACTGTCGGCACTGATCCTGCGCTCGCTGGTCGCCGACGCAGAAGCGTCACTGGGCGAAAAGATCACCGAGGCCGTGATCAGCGTGCCGGCGTACTTTTCCGATGCGCAGCGCAAGGCCACCCGTACCGCAGGCGAACTGGCCGGCATCCGCGTTGAGCGTCTGATCAACGAGCCCACGGCCGCTGCGCTGGCCTACGGGCTGCAGGAGAAGCCCGACGGGGCGCGCTGGCTCGTGTTCGATCTGGGCGGCGGCACCTTCGACGTGTCGGTGCTGGAAATGTTCGAGGGCATCGTCGAAGTGCATGCCAGTGCCGGCGACAACTTTCTCGGCGGCGAGGATTTTCTCGACGTTCTGGAGGACGCCTGCAGGGCCGATCTGAAGCTGACCGGCAACCAGCTCGACGCCAACCAGCGCGGCCAGTTGCGCCGCTGTCTGGAAGCGGCGAAACGTGCGCTCGGCAGTCATGGTCACGCCCGCATCGAACTGGCCCTTGGCGCACGCCAACTCGACTGGCAGATCGACGAGGAGCGCTTCAACCGCCTCGCCGATCCACTGGTGCAGCGCATGCGCGCCCCCTTGGAGCGGGCGATGCGCGACGCCCGGCTGCAACCCGCGCAACTGGCCGAGATCGTGCTGGTCGGCGGCGCCAGCCGCATGCCGCTGGTCGCCCGCACGGTGTCGCGGATGTTCGGCCGGCTGCCGTTACGCCATGTGAATCCTGACCAGGCTATTGCGCTGGGCGCATGCGTCGCTGCCGGGCTGAAGGCACGCGACCAGCGGCTGGACGAGGTCATACTCACGGATGTCTGCCCGTACACGTTGGGTACCGAGGTGGCACGGCGCGATGCGCAGGGGCGCCCGCAAACCGGTTTTTTTGCGCCGATCATCCACCGCAACAGCACGGTGCCGGTGAGCCGCGAGGAGACTTTCTGGCCGATCAGCGAGCGCCAGCAACAACTGTCGCTGGCGGTCTATCAGGGCGAAAACCCGCTGGTGGAAAAGAACATCAAGCTCGGCGAGCTGCTGGTGGCACTCGATCCGGCACTGCCCGTCGAGCAGAATGCGGTAACCATGCGTTTCACCTACGACATCAATGGCGTGCTGCAGGTCGAGGCCCGCATGCATGCCAGCGACCGGCGCTATGAATTGCTGCTCGAACAGAATCCGGGTGTGCTCGATCCACAGCAGATCCGCGAACGCCTCGCTGCGATCGAAAGCATCAAGACCCATCCGCGCAGCAAACAGGAGACCCTTGCCATGCTCGCGCGCGCCGAGCGGCTATCCGAGGAGCATCTGCTCGCG
>JAGWMU010000124.1 GCA_028873095.1 Pseudomonadota bacterium
CGCGACGCGCGCGCGCAGGTGCTGCTGCCCGCCTTCGACGGCATCGTCGCCACCCTGCGCTCGCTGGCGCACACCCACGCCGCGCTGCCGATGCTCTCGCGCACCCACGGCCAGACCGCCTCGCCCACCACGCTCGGCAAGGAACTGGCGAACGTGGTCGCGCGCCTGCTGCGCCAGCGCCAGCAGCTGGCGGCGGTGGACATCTGCGGCAAGATCAACGGCGCGGTGGGCAACTTCAACGCCCACGACATCACCTACCCGGAAGTGGACTGGCCCGCGTTCTCGCAGCACTTCGTCGAAAGCCTCGGCCTCGGCTACAACGCCTACACCACCCAGATCGAGCCGCACGACGGCGTGGCCGAATACTGCGACGCGGTGCGCCGCGCCAACACCATCCTGATCGACCTGGCGCGCGACGTGTGGGGCTACATCTCGCTGGGCTACTTTAAGCAGACGCTGAAGGCCGGCGAAGTCGGCTCCTCCACCATGCCGCACAAGGTCAACCCGATCGACTTCGAGAATGCCGAGGGCAACTTCGGCCTCGCCAACGCCCTGCTCGGCCACTTCGCCGAGAAGCTGCCGATCAGCCGCTGGCAGCGCGACCTCACCGACTCCACCGTGCTGCGCGCGCTGGGCACCGCCTTCGGCCACACGCTCGTGGCGCTGGAATCGCTGGCCAAGGGCCTGGGCAAGCTCACCGTGAACGCCGAGCGCCTCGCCGCCGACCTCGACGCCAGCTGGGAAGTGCTGGCCGAAGCCGTGCAGACCGTGATGCGCCGCTACGGTCTGCCCCAGCCCTACGAGCAGCTGAAGGCGCTGACCCGCGGCCAGGGCATCACCAGGGAATCGATGCGCGAATTCATCGGCAAGCTGGAGCTGCCCGCCGAGGCGAAGCAGCGCCTGCTCGACCTCACGCCGGGCGGCTACATCGGCCTGGCCGGGGGCTTGGCGCGGGACATCTAAGCGGGGTCAGGTTCACTTACCGCCTGGCGGAAGGCTTGCGCTGTAAGTAAACCTGACCCTGATTACATGCCCTCTTCCTGCATCGCCTTCTGCACCGCCGGCCGTCCCGCGACGCGCTTCTGGAGGGCCAGCAGTGCCGGGAAGGTCGACAGGTCCAGTTCCACGTGCTTCGACCAGTTGGTCACGGTGAACAGGTAGGCATCGGCCACGGTGAACGTGTCGCCCAGCAGATACGGCTGCTTCGCCAGCACGCTCTCGATGAACTGGTAGCGACGCGCCAAGTACTCCTTGCGCTCGGCGCGGGTGGCCTCGGGCGTGTCGGGCTTGAACAGCGGGCTGTAGCTCTTGTGGATCTCCGAGTTGATGTAGCCCAGCATCTCCTGTAGGTGATAGCGCGGCAGCGTGCCGTTGGCGGGCGCCAGCTTGCTCGCCGGATTCTGGTCGGCCAGGTACTGCACGATCGCCGGGCCTTCGGTCAGCACTTCGCCGCTGTCCAGTTCCAGCACCGGCACATAGCCCTTGGGGTTGACCAGCCAGAAATCCGCGCCGCTCGCGGTGCGCTTGGCCTTGCCGTCGACCTTCTCCAACTGCAATGGAAGGCCAGCCTCGAGCGCCACGATGTGCGGGGAAAGCGAGCAGGCGCCGGGAGAGTAGTAGAGCTTCATGCGTTGACTCCTGGTGGGGGACGGGGAAACGGACGCGCACCGGCCTGAGCCGCGCATCCGATCCCGCGCATGCTACGCCGCCATGGTTACCATTGGATACCATGTACCCGCCGACCGGGCGCAGAATGCGGTAACCCGGCGGTTACCGCCACCCATCCCAGCAGCGAGCCATCCCATGGGACTCCCCGTACGCAAGAGCAAGGTCGTGCCGCCGCCCGCCTGCCCGCTCACCGAGAGCCTGGCGCTGCTGCGCGGCGCCTGGGCACCCAACGTGATCTGGTACCTCAGCGTCGAACCGCGCCGCTTCGGCGAACTGCGCCACGACATCCCGCGCATCTCCGCCCGCGTGCTCAGCGCACGCCTGCGCGAACTGGAATCGCGCGGCCTGGTGACTCGCCGCCCGCTCGACACCTCGCCGCCATCCGCCGAATACGCGCTCACCGAGCTGGGCCGCGAACTGCTGCCGGCGATCAACGCATTGGCCCGGGTGGGCCAGAAATTGATCGCGGAATGGGATTCGCGGGCGTCGCTTGCAAAAAGGAAAGCGCGCGTGGTGGGCTGAAGCCGCCCGCTCAGTTACCGACCAGTTCGTCGTAGGGAGGCAGGTTGAGGACGGTCCTGGCCGCTTCGCCGTAGGCCCGCTCCAGGTCTTCGGCAGCGCGGATGCGATCCTCCAGCAGCTGGTACTCCTCCGGCTCGGCATCGCCTTCCGCCAGCGCCGCACGCAGGCTGCGGATCTCGGAGGCTACGGCCTGTATGGCGACGACCAGGGTTTGATGGCTGATATTGGGCATACGGCGCCTGCTCCCTGTCGTGATTGCCGCCGAACCATCGTGCACTCAGGCACGACGGTCTTTGACAACACCATCGTGCCATTCATCCTGACCGATTTCTGGCACCCAAACGTGCCTCACTCCACCTCATCCGACCCCTCGTTCACCCCTTCGAACAGGAAGGTCGACAGGTAGCGCTCGCCGGTATCTGGCAGCATCGCCAGCAGCACCGAACCCTCCGGCGCGGTCTGCGCCACCTGCAGCGCGGCGGCCAGGGTGGCGCCGGAGGAGATGCCGGTGAAGATGCCTTCCTGCTGCGCCAGCGCGCGCGAGGTGTCGCGGGCCACGGTGTCGTCCACCGGCACCAGTTGGTCGACCACCTTGCGGTTGAGCACGGCAGGCACGAAGTCGGGAGTCCAGCCCTGGATCTTGTGCGGCTGCCATTCCTTGCCGCCGAGCAGCGAGGCGCCGGCCGGCTCGGTGCCGATCACCTTGACTTCGGGACGTGCCACCTTCAGCACTTCGCCCACCCCGGTGAGCGTGCCGCCGGTGCCCCAGCCGCTGACGAAGTAGTCGAGGCGGCGGCCGGCGAAGTCGCGCAGGATCTCCGGCGCGGTGGTCTGGCGGTGGTAGGCCGGGTTGGCCGGGTTCTCGAACTGGCTGGCCCAGAACCAGCCGTGCTTCTGGGCCAGCTCGCGCGCCTTTTCCACCATGCCGGTGCCGCGCGCGGCGGCGGGGGTGAGCAGCACCTTGCCGCCGTAGGCGCGGATCAGCTTGCGCCGCTCGATCGAGAACGTCTCGGTCATCACCGCCACGAACGGATAGCCGCGCGCCGCGCACACCGCCGCCAGCGCCACGCCGGTGTTGCCCGAGGTGGCCTCGACCACGGTCTGACCGGGCTTGAGCGCACCGCGCTGCTCGGCGTCGAGGATGATCGCCAGGGCGAGCCGGTCCTTGACCGAGCCGGCCGGGTTGAACGCTTCGACCTTCACGTAGATCGTGGTGTGCTTCGGCGCCAGCCGGTGCAGTTTCACGATCGGCGTATTGCCGATGGTGTCGAGAATGCTGTCGTAGATCATGGAGTACTCCTTGAAGATAAGGAAATCGAAACCAGGAAGTGGACCGCGCCGCCGATGATGCGCCGACGCCGGTGGAATTCAATGTCGACAGCGATGGATCGCGGCCAGCAGTCCGGAGCGGGCCGGTGTGTCGGCCCGCTCCGGTTGCCGGCTCTCCGGAGCCCGGATGGCATGCACGGCCGCACCCAGCGGCGGCGCGCCGAACCAGCCCAACGACGTCGCCAGCGCGGCGACCTCGCCCAGGATCAGCAGGGCCGGCGAGCATACCGCATGCGCCGCCGCGCGTTCGGCCAGGTTCGCCAGCGTGCCGGTGACCACGCGCTGTTCGGCACGCGAGCCGTTCTCGATCAGCGCGAACGGGGTCGTCGCGGCCCGGCCGTGTTCGATCAGGCGCTGCTGCAGTTCGGCCAGCCCGGCCACGCCCATGTAGACGGCCAGGGTCTGCCGCTCCTGCGCCAGCACGGCCCAGTCCGGCGTGTCGCGCGAGGCCTGGCAATGCGCGGTGACGAAGCGCACCGACTGCGCATGATCGCGATGGGTCAGCGGAACGCCGGCATACGCGGCGCAGGCGACCGCAGCGGTGATGCCGGGCACCACTTCGTAGGGAATCCCGTGCGCGCGCAGGAACTCCAGCTCCTCGCCGCCGCGACCGAACACGAACGGGTCGCCGCCCTTCAGCCGCACCACGCGCCGCCCGGCCCGCGCCTGCTCGAGCAGCAGCGCGTGGATGCCGTCCTGGGTGGTGTGATGCTGGCCGGCCTGCTTGCCCACCTCGATCCGCTCGGCATCGCGACGTGCCAGCGCCAGCACCTCGGCGCTGACCAGGCGGTCGTGCAGGATCACGTCGGCCTCGTTCAGCGCGCGCAGCGCGCGCAGGGTCAGCAGACCCGGGTCGCCCGGGCCCGCGCCGACCAGCACCACCGAACCGGAGGACCCGGTCGGCGCCGCCGCCAGCGCCCGCTCCGCCGCCGCCAGTGCCTCGTCCGGCCGGCCCTGCCGCAGCAAGGTCGCCACCGGGCCGGCGAACAGGCTTTCGTAGAAACGGCGCCGCGCCGCCATGTCCGCAAACCGCACGCGGATGCGCTTGCGCAGTTTCGCGGCCAGCGCGGCCAGCGCACCCAGCGAATGATCGAGCAGGCTCTCCAGCCGCTCGCGCAGCAGCCGCGCCAGCATCGGCGCGTCGCCGCCGCTGGAGATCGCGATGGTCAGCGGCGCGCGGTCGATCACCGCCGGCACGTGGAAACTCGACAGCGTCGCATCGTCCACCACGTTGACGAGGATCCGCCGCCGGCCCGCCGCGACGGCCACTTGCCGGTTCACCGCGCGATCCGCGGTAGCCGCCACCACCAGCCAGACCGGGTCCAGCCAGTCGTCCCGGAACGCTTCGCGGCGATGCACGACGCGGCCCTCGGCCACCCAGTCCTGCAACCGGCCGGTCAGCTCGGCCGCGATCACCGTCACCGCCGCCTGCGCGGCCAGCAGCGCCTCGATCTTGCGTTCGGCAACCGGCCCACCGCCCACCACCAGCACCGCGCGCTGCGAAAGATCGGCGAACAGCGGGTAGAGTTTCATGGCCGGGCCTGCACGTTGCTGCAACGGGGATCGTGCCACCCTACGAAGCCGCCTCATCGCCGGCAAATGATATATATCGCCCTGCTTATGCCGTGACGTTATGAGCCGGCCGCACCGCGGGAAAACTTGACACACTGCAACATTGGACGTATAGACGTCCATAGCATGAATATGAAAGAACCCGGACTGCAGGCCTTCCGGAGCGGCCCGTCCGCCGCCCGCGATGCCGTGCCCGGGACGATGCCCGCTCGTGCCACGCGATGTTCCCGTGTTCCGTTCGCGCGCCAAAGCACCGCCCCCGACCGTTCACGAGCCATCCGCCATGACGCTTGTCCAGCTGCGCTACCTCATCGCCATCGCCGACTCCGGCCTCAACATCACGCTGGCCGCCGAGCGCGTGCACGCCACCCAGCCCGGCCTCAGCAAGCAGCTGCGGCAGCTTGAGGACGAGCTCGGCTTCCAGCTGTTCGTGCGCAAGGGCAAGAGCCTCGACGCGATAACCCACGCCGGCGAGCAGGTGATCGAACGCGCCCGCACCATCCTCACCGAAGCGGCCAACATCCGCGCCATCGCGGCGGACCTGCGCAACGAAGCGCACGGCGAATTGCGCATCGCCACCACCCACACCCAGGCCCGCTTCGCCCTGCCCGCCGCGATCGCCGCGCTCAGCAACCTCTATCCGCAGGTCAGCGTGCACCTGCAGCCGACCCGCGACGCCGACGTGCTGGCGCAACTGGAAGCCGGCCACGTCGACATGGCGGTGATCAGCAGCGCCGGCGCGCCGCCCGCATCCGGCATCGCCCTGCCGGCCTACCATTGGCACCGGGTGATCGTGACGCCGCAGGGGCACCCGCTGGCCGCGCGCGAACGGCCGCCCACGCTGCACGAACTGGCCGACCTGCCGCTGGTCAGCTACGAATCGTCGCTGAAGGCGGAGTCGTCCCTGCGGCGGGCGTTCGACGCGGTCGGCCTGACCCCGCAGATCGCGATGACCGCCGGCGACGCCGACCTGATCAAGACCTACGTGCGCGCCGGCCTGGGCGTCGGCGTGCTGGCCGAGATGGCGATGCAGGACAGCGACACCGATCTGCGCAGCCTGCCCGCCGACCACCTCTTCCCCCGCTGCACCACCTGGATCGTGCTGCGCCGCGAAAGCGTGCTGCGCGAATACATGCTGGAGTTCATCGGCCAGTTCGCGCCGCACCTGGATCGCCGCGAAGTGGCGAGGACGCTGGCCGGCGATGCGGCGGAAAGCCGCGACTGGCCCGACGTGCCGCACTGGCGCGCGCGGAAGGCGGCGGGAATCAGTGTGGCCTGACCGGGCACAAGCGGCCGAAGCCACCGGCGGAACTCCAACCCCACGAATACCGCAGGAGCCCACAGGGTGCGCTCCGAGCTTTCGTGAGTATCGAAAAACGGGGGCAGGTTGAGCCAGACCAACCTGCCCCGGGCGGGATGTCGCTTATTGCTGGCTATGGCAGAACGGCGGCAGCAGCTTGGGGGGAACGTCCCCCGCGCACGACCAGTGAATCGCCTGATCGCGCACGTACGGCGTGAGCTGCAGGACGTGGCCGTGCAGCGGCTGGTTGACGAAGTCGATACTCAGCATGCCATTGGCGCCCAGACGGATGCCGGACACACTGCGGTCGCCCGCAAAGGGCGCCAGGCCCAGCTCGCCCATCGAGGCGGGCCACTGGCGGTGGCTTGTACCGTACCGGGTCACGGCTTCACGGTACGGCGCACTGTCCGATATCGCCACGCTCACAGCCGCACGGCCCGTATAGTCCTGGTAGGCAGGAATCGCGATGGCAGCCAGGATCGCGACATATGCAATCACGACAACACCGCCGCCGATGCCCAGTCCGGGGATCCGCGGCAGAACCAGGCTGACCAGATAGGCGAACGGATTGCGCGCACCGAGCTTCGGCTTGCGTTGTTCGGCCAGCGCGCGCAACCAGGCGTGACGCTTGTTCAGCCAAGGATAGTCCCCCGTCAGCTCGTGCAGCGACATCCAGAACCCCGGAGTGACGGCGGCAGTCTCGCTGTAGTTCGCCAGGTTGACTGCGCGCCAGCGCTGCTTGCCTGCCGCCAGGGCGACCAGACCATACTGGGCATCTTCCGGATGTTCGCAGACCGCCAGGCCATGGCGATCGCAGGTGTATTCGCGGGCACGCGAATAGGCCGCGCCGACCAGCGGCAGGAACAAGGCTGGCGCCAACACCTTGGCCCAGGTCAGATGGTGCCTGCGCAGGTGGCCCAGTTCATGGCCAATGTAAAAATCCAGCGCGCCAGGCCGATCTTCCATGCCGTCGACCACGTCCGACATCAGGACAACGAAATTGCGACCGAGAAAACGCGTTGCGAACGCATTGAGCACACCGTTGCCATTGACCAGGTAAGCCTCCGGCACGGGCATGTCCAGTTTGCGCGCACACGCATCCAGGCGCTGATACAGGTCTGGCATCTGCTTCGGGTTGATGGGAATCGCGTTGCCGCGCAAACGCGCGATCAATGCCGAGTGGGCCGCGATGGAAAACAGCATGAACAACAGCAGGTATATGAGCAATACGCCGACCGTACCGAACAACAGCAACAACCAGATGATGACGGACAGCGCGAGCGCGATGGCGCGCAACGTCGTCTCGTTCCTGTAGACGAGTTCGTTCACCGATTATCCCCTTGAGAGCGCATCCGACATGCGCCTTGCCAGTCTAACGCCTGGCGACCCTTTCAGGGCCTCCCTCAGGAATGCCTGAGAAGCCGTCATCCCGGCGCAAGCCGGAATGACGGGCAGCAGCTTGTCGGACGTTCCCTTCGGATGAGGCGCCCCCGCATCCACCGGCCGCCGGGACCGTCGTGACCGACGGCCCCGGCGATGCGTGCGCTACAAACCGGCCGGCGCGAGTTTCACCGGCTGCCCGGTCATCAGGGTCGGCGCGCCGACGGCGTAGGCGGCGCGGTTGTAGGCAACCACGTCGCCGGCCAGCAGCGCGTTGAAGCGACCGATCCGGTCGCCGACCTTCGCCTCCAGTTCCCGTTCCAGCTCCAGCAATGCCGGCGGCGGTAACTGGCCCTGCAGGCTGCTGAAGCCGTAACCGGCCAGCCCCTGCATGCCGCCGTGGAGGTCGGACAGCTGCTTGAGGTCGTCCTCGATGACGTCGTGCTGCACGCCCTTGGCGTAGATGCTGTCCTTGAACCCGCCCAGCTCGCCGTCGAGCTTCTTCGCCTGCGCCAGCACGTCCGCGTAGCGCGCGTCGTCGCCGGCGGCGGCCTCGAACTGCTTGAGCGTGGCGCGCATCGCGGTGACCCGGTTGAGCATGTCGTTCAGGGCGCTGAGCCCGCTGCGCGCGGCCAGCGCATGCTGCAGCACGGCTTTTTGGGCCGCCGTCGCCGGCGCCTGATTGGGATCGGCCCGGACCTGCACGTTCTCGCTGGCGCTGTGGCCGCCGGCGCTCACCGTGACCTGGTAGGTGCCGGGCAACACCGCCGGTCCGCCGGGGTTGTTGCCGCCCTTGGCGGCCTTCTTCTCGCGCTCGGACTGGTCGAAGTCGAGCCGGGTGGCACCGTCGTAGCGCATGTTCCACACCACGCGGTTCACCCCGGCCTTGGCGTTGGCGTAGCGGGTGGCGATCAGGTGGCCCGCCTGGTCGTGCACGGTGATGGTCACCGCACCGTGCCTGGCCCCCTTGGCCGCCTTCACCGCCTTGGGCACGCTGTAGTCGATGAACACGCCGTCGGGCGCATCGGGCACGGTGTACAGCGGCTCGGCGCCCTCGCCGCGCGACCAGCGCACGAACTCGGTGCCGGCGCGCGGGGTGAACAGGTGCAG
>JAGWMU010000125.1 GCA_028873095.1 Pseudomonadota bacterium
CGGACCGAAAAGCATCGCCTGCAAGCCGGCTCCTGCCGCGTACGCGGATCGAGCAAATCAGCTCGCGCACACGGTGTGCTCCTGCGCCGCTAATCCAGCCGCTTGTGGAAGCGCCGGATCGCCGCCGTCATCATCACCACCACGAATGCGGCCAGCGCCAGCACGTCCGCCCGCATTTCGCCCAGGCTGGCGCCGCGCAGCATCACGCCGCGGATCAGGCGCAGGAAGTGGGTCAGCGGCAGGACCTCGGCGACCCATTGTGCGGGCCTGGGCATGCCGGCGAACGGAAACATGAAACCCGACAGCAGGATCGACGGCAGGAACACGAAAAACGTCATCTGCATCGCCTGGAACTGCGACTGCGCCCGGGTCGAAATCAGCAGCCCCAGCGAGAGATTGGCCAGGATCAGCAGGCCCGCCGCCAGGTAGACGTCCAGCACGCTGCCGCGGATCGGCACGCCGAACAGCCAGATCCCCAATGCCAGGATCACCGTGGTCTGCAGCAGGCCGATCGCGATGTACGGCAGCACCTTGCCCACCATCAGCTCGGTGCTGGTCAGCGGCGTGGCGATCAGCAGCTCCATGTTGCCGCGTTCGCGCTCGCGCACGATCGCGATGCCGGTGAACAGCACCATCGTCATGGTCAGGATCACGCCGATCAGCCCGGGCACGATGTTGATCGCCGAAACGCGCTGCGGGTTGTAGAAGCTGACCACGCTGATCCGCCCGAGCGGCGGCGTGCTCGTGGCCGGCGCGCGGGTGTCGGGCACAGCGCTGTCCAGCGGCGTCTGCGCCAGCTGCGCCGCCGCATTCTGCACCGTGGTGTCGCTGCCGTCGACCAGCACCTGCGCCACCGGACGGCCGTCGATGCGGCGGCGCTCGAAGTCCGGCGGCACCACGATGCCGATGCTGATCTTGCCGCGACGGATCATCGCCATCAGCTGCTGCGGCGAGTCCGCCTTATGCGTGGCGGACACCACGCCGGTGGCCAGCATGTCCATCACCAGCGCACGCGAGCCGGCGGTATCGGCCTGGTCCGCGATGCCGGCGTCGAGCCCGCGCAGGTTCAGGTTGATCGCGTAGCCGAACAGCACCAGCTGGATCACCGGGACCAGCACCACCATGGCCAGCGTGATGCGGTCGCGGCGCAGCTGGCGCAGCTCCTTGATCACGATCGCCCACAGCCGGCGCCCGTTCATGCCGCGTGCTTCGCATCGTTGCGGGTCACGGCCACGAACACGTCCTCGAGGTCGGCCGGCGTCGGCGTCGTCCGCGCCGTCTGCCCGGCATGGGCGAGTACCGCGTCGATGCGCTGGCCGATGCCCGCCGCGCTGGCCGCGGCATCCCCCGGGGCGGCTGCCAGCACGCGCAGGTTGTTGCCGACCTGGGCCACGCTGAGCACGCCCGGCACGTCGACGATCAGCCGTTGCGCGCGGCGCGGGTCCGCCGCCTCGACGATGAACGTGCGTCCTTGCAGCCTGCCGGTCAGCTCCGCCGGCGTGCCATCGGCCACCAGCACGCCGAGATTGAGGATCGCCAGCCGGTGGCAACGCTCGGCCTCGTCCATCAGGTGAGTGGACACCAGCAGCGTGGTGCCGGCATCGGCCAGCTCGAAGAGCTTTTCCCAGAAATCGCGCCGCGACTCCGGATCCACCGCGCTGGTCGGTTCGTCCAGGAACAGCAGCTCGGGCTCGTGGATCACCGCGCCGGCCAGCGCGAGGCGCTGCTTCTGGCCGCCGCTCAGCGTGCCGGCCAGCTGCTGCTGGCGATCGCCGAAATGGTATTGCCCGAGCAGTTCGTCGATGCGGGCTTTCGTCTTCGCCTTCGGCACGCCCTGCACCGCTGCGAGGAACTCCAGGTTCTCGCGCACCGTGAGGTCCTCGAACAGCGAGAACCGCTGCGTCATGTAGCCGATGTGCCGGCGCAGCGCCTCGGCTTCGGCCGGAATCCTCAACCCCAGCACCTCGATCTCGCCGGCGCTGGGCGTCAGCAGGCCGCACAGCATGCGGATCGTGGTGGACTTGCCCGAACCGTTCGGCCCCAGAAAGCCGTAGACCCGCCGGGCCGGCACCTGCAGGTCGACCCGATCGACCGCGACCAGAGCGCCGAAGCGCCGGGTCAACCCCTGCGCGCGAATCACCACCGTGTCGCTGTCGATGCTCACTGGCGCGGCCTGGCGAATTCGACGCGCACCGGCAGACCGGCCGGCAGGTTCGCCGCGTCGGCACCGAGCGCCACCTCGGCCAGATAGCTCAGGCGCGAGGCGTCCTCGCCGCTCAGTGCGTAGTACGGCGTGAACGCCGGTTCGCTGCGCAACATGCGGACCGTGCCGGCATAGGGTTTGTCGCGGCCGTCGACGAACACCCGGGCCGCATCGCCGACATGCACGTCGGCGCGCCGCCGCTCGGGCACGTAGATGCGCGCATAAGGCGCAGCGCCGACCAGCAGGATCGCCAGCGGCGCGCCGACCGGCGCCTGGTCGCCGAGCCGGTACGGCAGGCTGTCGACCAGCCCGGCACGCGGCGCGACGACGTGCAGCTTGCCCAGCAATACCCGCTGCGCATCGGCCTGCGCCAGCGCCGCCGCGAGGGTGGCGCGGCCCTGTGCGATCTGCTCCGGGCGCGTGCCGTGCAGCAGCAGGTCGAGCGCGGCCCGGGTCGCGGCCAGCTGCCCGTCGGCACTGCCCGCCGCCGCGCGGGCGCGATCCAGATCGGCGGCGGCCACGTAGTTGCGGGTCTTCAGCGATCGCAGCCGCAGGTAATAGGCGCGCGCCTCGCGCGCCTGGGCCCGGGCCGCCGCCAGATTCGCGCGGGCCTGGGCGATGTCCTCGGCCCGCGGGCCATTCAGCAGCTGGGTCAGCGCATCGCGCTGCTGCCGCACCTGCGCCTCGGCGGCGAGCAGTCCCGCCCTGGTCTGCGCGTCATCGAGCTGCAGCAGCGTCTGTCCGGCGGCGACCCGCTGGCCCTCGCGCACGTCGATCGCGACGATGCGCTCGGCCGCCGCCGCCGGCAGCGTGATGCGGTCGTATTCGAGCGTGCCCAGCGTCTGCGGCGGCGCTTTCGTGCAGCCGCCCAGCATCAGGCTGCCGGCGATGATCGCGACCGGCATGCGGCCGACCAGGCGTACGATGTTCATCGCGATTCTCCGGGTGTCGTGATGCCCGCGCGGCCGCGAAGCAGCGCGAGCGTGTGTTCGCGCAGCGCGTCGGCGCCGAGGTCCTGCGCGCCGAACAGCTGCTGCCAGACCGGCGCACTGGCCACCGGGAACAGCGTCAACCCCACCAGCGAAACCACCAGCAGCCGCGGGTCCAGCGCGGCATCGAGCCGGCCCTCGGCCTGCGCCTTCGCGAAACGTTGCGCGAGCATCTGCGGGATCGACGGAGCCCGCTGCCGCAGCATCGCGTCGCGCAATGCGCCGCCTTCGCACAACACCTCGCGCACCCACAGCGGCGGCAGCCACGGATGCCGCGCGACGACCTCGCCCAGACCGCGCACGAAACCTTCGATCAGCGCCGCCGGATCGTCGCCGGCGAGTTCCAGTTGCGCGCGCAGGGCGGTCAGTGCCGGCAGCAGGCGCTCGTCGATCAGGGCCTGGGTGAGCCTCGCCTTGTCGCCGAAGTAGTAATGCAGCATGGCCGGCGTGACGCCGGCGGCTGCGGCGATCGCGCGCAGCGAGGTCGCGCCGATGCCCACGCGGGCGAACTGCGCGATCGCCGTGTCCAGCAGCAGCTGGCGCAGGTCCGGCTCGTCGGCGCCGGGGCGGCCGGCCCGCCGGCTGCGACGGGGTGCGCCGCGATGGTTCGGGGCTGTCATGCGCGTAAATTAATTCATCATTTAATTATATGCAAGCGCGACGCGCGGCAATGCCGCCCTCACGCAGGAGCGCACCCTGTGCGCGAATGCTTTTCTTCACGTATGGCGAAAGCATTTCGCGCACGGGGTGCGCTCCTGCAAATCGGGGTTGCTCGAAATGCCTCGGTGGTTCTTGCGCGGCATGCGCGTTAATCTCCCGCCACCCATGAGCGAACTCAATCAGCGCGACTTCACCCTCGATCCGCAGGACAACACCCGCCTGGCCAATCTTTGCGGGCCGTTCGACGAGCATCTGCGGCAGATCGAACTGCGCCTCGGCGTGGAGATCAACCATCGCGGCCACCTGTTCCAGGTGATCGGCGGGGACGTCGCCACCCGCGCCACCGACAAGGTGCTGCGAACGCTGTACCAGGCCGCCGCAACCGAGGCGCTGACCGGCGCGAAGGTCAATCTGCACCTGGCTGAATCGGGCATCGACGCGATCGGCGACGCCTCGATCGAAGGCACCCAGGAAGTGGTGATCCGGGTCAAGCGCGGCGTGATCAAGGGCCGCGGCCCGAACCAGGCGCGCTACCTGCACGCGATCGCCAGCCACGACATCAGCTTCGGCGTGGGCCCGGCCGGCACCGGCAAGACCTATCTGGCCGTGGCCAGCGCGGTCGAGGCGCTGGAAGCGAACCGCGTGCAGCGCCTGCTGCTGGTGCGCCCCGCGGTCGAGGCCGGCGAAAAGCTCGGCTTCCTGCCCGGCGACCTGTCGCAGAAGATCGACCCGTATCTGCGTCCGCTGTACGACGCGCTGTACGAAATGCTCGGCTTCGAGAAAGTCGCCAAGCTGATCGAGCGCAACGTGATCGAGATCGCCCCGCTGGCCTACATGCGCGGGCGCACCCTCAACGATTCCTACGTGATCCTCGACGAGGCGCAGAACACCACGGTCGAACAGATGAAGATGTTCCTGACCCGCATCGGTTTCGGCACGGTGGCGGTGATCACCGGCGACGTCACCCAGGTCGACCTGCCGCGCAACACGCGCTCGGGCCTGCGCCAGGCGATCGAGGTGCTGCGCGACGTCGACGGCATCAGCTTCACCTTCTTCACCTCGCGCGACGTGGTACGCCATGCGCTGGTGGCGAAGATCGTGCGCGCCTACGAAGCGTTCGAGCAGAAGGAGCAGGACGGACCATGAAAGGTCGCGCCAAAACCGGACCCGTAGGAGCGCACCCTGTGCGCGAAGGCTCTTTGCATCAATCAAAAACCAAAAGCATTCGCGCACAGGGTGCGCTCCTACGGGACGCCGTCACGGTGCACGTCGGTTATGCCGTGCCGCGCGCCGGCCTGCCGTCCGCGCCCAGCTTCCGCCGCTGGGTCGCCGCCGCACTGCATGGCGCACGGCGGCGCAAGCCGGCCGAGCTGGCCATCCGCATCGTCGGTGTCGACGAGGGCCGTGCGCTCAACCGCGACTACCGCGGCAAGGACTACGCCACCAACGTGCTGTCCTTCCCGACCGAACTGCCGCCGGGCATCGACCTGCCGCTGATCGGCGACCTGGCGATCTGCGCGCCGGTGGTGCAGCGCGAGGCCGCCGAGCAAGACAAGCCGGCGCGCAATCACTGGGCCCACCTGACCGTGCACGGCGTGTTGCACCTGCTCGGCCACGACCACCTCGAAGCCCGCCAGGCCGAGGCGATGGAAGCGCTGGAAACCCGCATCCTCGCCGGCCTCGGCATCGCCGACCCGTACGCGTAGGAGCGCACACTCGTGTGCGAAGGCGCTTCGGCAAGGAGCTTCGCGCACAGGGTGCGCTCCTACACCAGGGCGCCCGCGACGGGCAGGCGCCCTGTCCTGAATCGTCACGGATTTTCCGTTAAACTCGAGGCATCGCCCGCTTGCGGGCAGCATTCCTGCGACAAATGAACGACGACCCTGGCAGTACCAGCGGCCCGGCGCACCGCACCTGGTGGGACCGACTGGGCCACATGTTTTCCGGCGAACCACGCAACCGCAACGAACTGCTGGAAGAGTTGCGCGCCGCCCACGCCAACGGGCTGCTGTCCGCCGACACCCTCACCATGGTCGAGGGCGCGATCGAGGTCACCGAGCTGAACGTGGACGACGTGATGGTGCCGCGCGCGCAGATCGTGATGCTCGCGGCCGAGGCGTCGCTGACGGAGATCCTTGCCGCCGTGGTCGAATCGGGCCACTCGCGCTTCCCCGTGCATGGCGAGGACAAGGACGAGATCCTCGGCATCCTGCTGGCCAAGGATCTGCTGAAATTCTTCGGCGCGGCCGAGCATTTCGACATCCGCGCGATCCTGCGCCCGGCCGTGCTGATCCCCGAGTCGATGCGCCTGAACGTGCTGCTGGCGGAATTCCGCCTGTCGCGCAACCACATGGCGCTGGTGGTCGACGAATACGGCGGCGTCGCCGGCCTGATCACGATCGAGGACGTGCTCGAGCAGATCGTCGGCGAGATCGACGACGAGCACGACGACGGGGAAGAGCCCGAACTGGTGCACGAGCAGCCCGGCGGCGACTGGCTGGTCAGCGCGCTGACCCCGATCGCCGATTTCAACGAGCGCGTCGGCGCCGATTTCCCCGACGAGGAATACGATACCGTCGGCGGCATGGTCACCTCGGAATTCGGCCACCTGCCGGATGTCGGCGAAGAGGCCGCGATCGGAACCTACCTGTTCCACGTCACCGCGGCCGACGACCGCCGGGTCCAGCAGTTCCGCGTCGTCCGCCAGGCGGACGCGTAAGAACGCACCCTGTGCGCGAAATGTCTGCAGGGAATTCGATTCAAGAGCATTCGCGCACAGGGTGCGCTCCTACACGGTCTGGACCCATGAACACGATTGGTCGCAACTTCATCCTGCCGGTGCTGCTGCTCCTGTTCGGCGTGCTGGCGCCGGCCCGCGCCAGCGTCGCCAACGCACCCGGTGCGAACCTCGAGGTGTCGCTGATCACCTACGGCCCAGGCGAAACCTACTGGGAGCGCTTCGGCCACGACGCGATCGAACTGCGCGACAGCGTTTCCGGCGAGGCGATCAACTTCAACTACGGCGTGTTCGATTTCGACCAGAAGAACTTCTTCCTCAACTTCGCGCGCGGCCGCATGAACTACCTGATGGACGCCGCGCCCAGCGACATCGACGAAAGCTACTATGTGCAAAGCGGCCGCTCGGTGACGCGCCAGCGGCTGGCGCTCACTGCCGACCAGGCCGCCGCCTTGCGCGATTTCCTGCTGTGGAACCTGCGCCCGGAGAATGCCGGCTACGCCTACGACTACTACGTCGACAACTGCACCACCCGCGTGCGCGACGCATTGAACAACGCGCTGGGCGGCGTGCTGAAATTCCAGCTCGACGAACGCCCCGGCGGCCTGACCTATCGCCAGCAGACCGATCGCCTGATGAGCGCGCAACCGTGGCTGATGCTGGTGCTGGACCTCGGCCTGGGTCCGTATGCCGACCAGCCGCTCAGCGCCTGGCAGGAAAGTTTTCTGCCGATGGTGCTGCAGGAGCAATTGCGCAACGTGCAGGTCGACGACGGCCACGGCGGGCAGCAACCGCTGGTGCGCAGCGAGCGGATCACCTCGCCGAACCGGCTGCAGGTGCCGCCCGCCACCCCGCCGGACCTGCGCCTGCCGCTGGCGCTGGCCGGTCTGGCGATCGCCGCCTTGATCGTTTCCACGCGCCGCTGGTGGCCGACGATGCATGCCCTGCTCGGCACGGCGTATCTGGCGGCAGCCGGCCTGGTCGGCGTGCTGCTGCTGGTGCTGTGGACGCTCACCACCCACCGCGCCGCATGGGCCAACGCCAATCTGCTGCTGTTCAACCCGTTCGCCTTCGCGCTGCTGCCGATGCCATGGCGGGCACGCCGCAACGCGGCTTCCCCGCCTTTCGTCACCGCCCTGCTCATGCTGCAACTGCTGGCGATGCTGGTCGCCGTCCTGCTGCATGCGTTGCCGGGCACCACCCAGCAGAACCAGCCATGGCTGCTGTTCGCGCTGCCGTGCTGGCTGGCACTGGCCGGCAGCCAGCGCCGGACCCCGCAACCACGCCGCCTCCCGTAGGAGCGCACCCTGTGCGCGAAGGCCCCTCAGCCCTCCCGTAGGAGCGCACCCTGTGCGCGATGACTCTTGCTCACGGCGACGGCAAGATGGCGTTCGCGCACAGGGGGCGCTCCTACACAGCTTCAGCCTTGCGCGTTCGCGCACAGGGTGCGCTCCTACACCTTGCGCGTTCGCGCACTGGGTGCGCTCCTACACGTTGCGCGTTTCGAGCACAGGGTGCGCTCCTGCGGGGAACACGCCCATTCGCTTGCGGGACATGCGCCTACTTGAAACAGGGCTGGCCGCGCATGGGCACAGCACGGGGAAGCCGCCAGATTGGATGGCATGCGCATCCCTGCTGGCCATCAATCGCTGCGCAAAGGCCGCCGCTCCATTCCCGGGCAGGTTTACCTGCTCACGACCGTTGTCGCCAGAAAGCGCCCGCTGTTTGTCGAGGATGAGCCGGCGCGCATCGTGGCAGGCTGCACCGTTCGCCAGGAATACTGGGGCGATGCCCGTTTGCTGTGCTGGGTGCTGATGCCGGATCACTGGCATGGATTGGTCGAGCTGGGCGAGCACGACGGCATCTCGCTCGTCATGAATCGCTTCAAATCCGTCACCAGCAAGCGTATCCGACAATCGTGCACGATCGAAGCAGTGTGGGCTCGTGGCTTCCACGACCATGCCTTGAGACGTGACGAGGACATGGCCGTCGCGGCACGCTACCTCATCGCCAATCCGCTGCGCGCAGGACTGGTCGAACGCATCGGCGATTACCCCTACTGGAACGCCCTCTGGCTGTAGGAGCGCACCCCGTGCGCAATGGTCCCGCAGCCCCCCCGTAGGAGCGCACCCTGTGCGCGAAGGCTCTTCAGCCCTTCCGTAGGAGCGCACCCTGTGCGCGAAGGCTCTTGCCGGATACTCCACGAAGG
>JAGWMU010000005.1 GCA_028873095.1 Pseudomonadota bacterium
TCAATTGCCGTACGGCCACCGGGGCCGCCATCTTACCGTGTCGCTCAGGACGCGCCGCGATGGCGCGCAAGAGCATGCTGCAAGGGTGAAACGTCGACGCCCGCGGCGACCGTGGCCGTGAATGCCGCCGGGCATCGTCCGGCAATCTCCATCGCCCGATCGCATGATCGCGTTTCCAGAAACACGCAGCCGCCGCTGCCGGAAAGCCGCGCCTGGCCGAAACCGCCCAGCCAGTCCAGCGCCGCCGCCACCCGCGGGTGGCGCGCGCGCACCACCGGCGCGAAGGCGTTTTCCGTGGTTTCGCCCGAAGCAAAGGACGAAATTGTCGCCCGCGGTGCATTTCGTGTCAATTCAGGCGCTTGAAAAAGCGCCGCGGTCGGCACCGGCTCGTGCGGGTCCACGACCACGTAATGCCGCCGCGGCAGGTCGAGCGGCGTGAGCTTGTCGCCGATACCCTCGGCCCACGCCGAACGCCCGCGCACGAACACCGGCACGTCGGCACCGAGCTGGCGACCCAGCCCGGCCAGCACTTCCTCGTCCAGATCGAGCTCCCACAGCAGGTTCAACGCCACCAGCACGGTCGCCGCATCGGAGCTGCCGCCGCCCAGGCCGCCACCCATGGGGATGCGCTTATCCACCTCGATATCGACACCGGCGGTCGTGCCGGCGTGCCGTTGCAGCAGTTGCGCCGCGCGCACCGCCAGATCCGCGTCCGCAGCCACTCCCGGCACCTCGCGCAGCCGCCGGACCCGGCCGTCGTCGCGCCGCCGCAGACGGATCTCGTCACCCCAGTCGAGCAACCGGAACACGGTCTGCAGCTCGTGATAACCATCCGCGCGGCGGCCACGGATGCGCAGGAACAGATTCAGCTTGGCCGGCGCCGGCCAGACCGTCCATTCCCCGCCGGCAGGGGCCGACAGGGGCCGGCTCATGAACACCCGCAGGTGGTCGGGGAAGCCGTTTTCCCGATCCCGCTGGCGAGCCCACGCGAACGCGGGTTCGCGCTTGTCGACGATCCGGAAACCATGCCGGGCGTAGAACGGCGCATTCCAGCGCACATCGGCCAGCGTCCCCAGGTCGACCCGCCGGTACCCGGCCGCGCGGGCCCACTGGCAGGCATGTTCGAGCAAGGCCGCGCCGATGCCGCGCCGGCCGTGTTCGGGCAGCACGTCGATTTCGGCGATGCCGATGACGCCACGATCGTCCGATTCGGCATCGAGCCAGACAAAGCCGACCGGCTCGCCCGTCTCGTCCGACGCCACCCAGACCAACCCCCGACTGACCGCCTGCTGCAGCAATTCGGGCGGGATCGACATGGCCGAATAGCTTGGCCATGCCGGATGGCCGCGGAACAGCTGGACCGCCTTGCGTTCGATTGCGCACAAGGCATCGATCCGGACCAAATCCGCACGTTCGATCGAACAAGGCATCGCAACTCCAGGCATCGCCGAGATGGCCGCATCTTTCCAGCCGACCGCAAGAGGCCGCACAGCCTAACCCATCCGGCGCGGCGACGGCCTCACTGGAAATGCCACGATTCGATCGACAGTCGCACCCGGTACGGCAACTTCCTGGCGAACACCTTTTTCGGCAAGGGCGGCGCGCGCGCCGTGTCCCACTCGCGATAGTCGACCACCCAGCCATCCTGCTGCAACAGGGAAGGCAGGCGGTTCGTGCCGAAACTCAGCGTGGCCGCACCGCCGTCGGCACGCAGGCCCAGCACCCAGGCACGCAGGTCGTGCAGCGGCACTTCCCAGCCCAGCGCCTTGCGCATCAGGGCCTCGGCATCCGGACCGCGCAGCGGGCCCTGCTTCAGGCCTTCCAGCAGGGCGCCGCCCGGGCCGCCGCTGAGGCGGAAACTCATGCCGCTGATCGCCGGCCCGCGCAGCACGAACTGGTACTGCTCGCCGTCCTGGGTCCAGCTGAAACTGCCGCTGCCGCCGCTGTGGCCGTCGGAAACCCCCAGCCGTCCCTGCAGGACCCAGTGATCGGCATGGCTCAGTGCCAGCTCGCGCGCCCGCTGGTCGTGCAGCATGCCGGCATCGCCGGCGAGGCGAACCGCCGGCGCGCAGGCGGCAAGCAGCAGCGGCAGGGCCATGGCGAGGAGCCGCAGGCATCGTTTCATCGGTGCAGGCGCTTCAAGGTATCGCGCAGACTGCTGCTGTGCGGATCGATCTTGCGTACCTCGTCGAAGACGCGCTGCGCTTCCTGCCGATGCCCCTGTTTCCACAGCACCTCGCCCAGATGCACGCCGATGTCGGCATCCTTGCGCGCCAGCCATGCGCCGCGCAAGATCCGTACCGCCTGTGCCAGATGGCCCAGGCGGTACTGCAGCCAGCCCCAGGAATCGGCGATCGCCGGGTCATCCGGCTTGGCCGCGCGGGCGGCAGCGATCAGCCGCTCGGCCTCGGGCAGGTCGCGATCGGCGTCGGCCAGAGTGAAGCCCAGTGCGTTGCTGGCGTCGACGTCGCCCGGCTTGATTTTCAGCAGATGCTCGAAATCCTGCACCGCCGGATCGACCTGGCCCGCTTCGGCATAGGCCAGGCCGCGGCCGTACAGCAGGCCCGGATCGTTCGGCATCACCTGCAGCGCCCGGTTGAATGCCACGATGGCCTGGGTGTCCTGGTGTTCCTGCAGGTACAGCTCGGCATCGACCTGCCATGCCTGGCGCAGCTGTGCCGGCTGATCGATGTAGTCCAGTTGCAACTGGCCAAGCAATCGATGTGCGGCGGCCACCTTTCCCTGCGACTGCAGGATTATCGCGCTGCGCAGATCCGCATCGAATGCGTGCCCGTCGTCATCGCCCACCTGGCGATACCAGGCCAGCGCCTCGGCCTCGCGATGCTGCATCTCGGCCAGCTGCCCGAGCAGGTAGGCATTCTGCTTTTGCACATCCGGCGCGGCGTGCTGCAGCTGCCGATACAGCGCCGCCAGCGCCTTGGCGTCCTTCATGTGGGCGGCCAGCGCCGCCCGCAGCGCGTAGGTGTCGGCATTCTGCGCGCCGTGGCCGAGCAGCCGGGAGGCCGCGGCGTAGTCGCCGGCCTGGCTGAGCAGGCTGGCGTAGGCCAGCCGCAGCGGGATGTTCTGCGGCGCCTTGGCGATCGCCTTCTGCAACAGCTTGCGCGCTCCGTCGCGATCACCGTCCCTGAACTTCATCCGCGCCGCCCAGGCGTACGTTTCGGCGGTCTTGAAATGCTGCATGGCTGCTTCGGCGATCCGCATCGCATACGCATGCCGGCCGAATTTTTCGCCCAGCTCGCTCATCGCTAGCCACGCCTGGGCATCGTCGGGCAGGCGTTGCGGCACCGCCAACTGCTCCAGCAGGCGGGCGGCCTGGGCCTGATCGCGGGCACCCAGCAGGACACGGCCGAACTGGCGCCAGGCATCCCCGGTTCCGCTGCCGGTCAGCAGCAGCAGCTGACGGCGCGCATCATCGGCGTCACCCCGATCGAGCGCCAGCTCGGCACGCGCCTGGGCCATCTGCGCCGGCTTGGCTCCGAGCGCCTGCCAGCGGCTCAGCGCCCGCCCGGCGGCGGCGCTGTCATGCACGGCAATCGCCAGCCGGGCGGCGCGCTCGGCCACCCGCGGGTCCTCGCTCAGCACCATGGCGCTGCCATAGAAGCCCGCCGCGGACTTCAGATCGTTGCGCGCGAGCGCCATTTCGCCGGCCAGCAGCTGGGCCAGCAGATCGTGCCGGGCGTCGGACGTGGCCACCACCAGATGCGACAGCGGCTGCGGCGCGACGGCCGTCGTCGGCGTCTTTCGCAACGACGCGCTGGTGCAGGCACTGGAGACCAGCGCCAGCACCGACACTGTCGTAAAATGCCGCAGCTTCTTGTACTTGGCCGCGCTGCTCCGCACACTATTCTCCAGTCACAATGTTCGTTTCGACCGTGCCTGCCGCCACACCGGACGTTGCAGCAAGCTTAGCCCATGCCACCGCTACCGCCGTGATATCGCCCACACCATGCCGCTGATCGCCCTCGGACTCAATCACCTCACCGCGCCGGTCAGCCTGCGCGAGCAGGTGGCGTTCGATGCCGACACCGCGGGTCCGGCGCTGCTCGAGCTGACCCGCGAGCCGGGCGTGGAGGAGGCGTTGATCCTCTCCACCTGCAATCGCACGGAATTGTATGTGGGGGTGAGCGCCGGTGCCGAGGGCATTCCACGCGCATGGTTGAGCCGGCATCACCGTCTGACCCCCGGCAAGCTGGACGAGTTCCTGTATCAGCATGACGAACAGGATGCCGTGCGCCACATGTTCCGGGTTGCCACCGGGCTGGATTCGATGGTGCTGGGCGAGCCGCAGATCCTCGGTCAGGTGAAGGATGCCTATCAGCAGGCGCGCGAAGCCCAGGCCTTGCGCGCGCCGATGGATCGCCTGCTGCAGCAGACCTTCTCGGTCGCCAAGCGCGTGCGCACCGATACGCGCATCGGTGCGCATACGGTATCGATCGCGTTCACCGCCGTGCGGCTGGCCGAACAGGTATTCGCCGACCTCAAGCAGGCCTGCGTGCTGCTGGTCGGCGCCGGCGACACGATCGAACTGGCCGCACGGCACCTGGCCGACAAGCAGGCCCGCCGCCTGATCGTCGCCAACCGCACGCTGGAAACCGCGCAGGAACTGGCCGGCCGCTACGGCGGCTACGCGATCGCGCTGGCCGACCTGCCGCAGCATCTGGCCGAAGCCGACATCGTGGTCTCCTCCACCGCCGCCCGGCAGCCGGTGCTGACCCGCGCCATGGTCGAACAGGCGATGGCGGCACGCCGCCGCAAACCGATGTTCATGGTCGACATCGCGGTGCCCCGCGACATCGAAGCGAGCGTGGGCGAACTGCCCGACGTTTATCTGTACGGCATCGACGACCTGCGCCAGGTGATCGACGACAACGTGCGCTCGCGCGAAGCCGCCGCCCGCGAAGCCGGCGCGATCATCGATCTGCAGGTGGAACGCTACATGGCGTGGCGCTACGCGCTCACCCTGAAGAATCCGGCGCTGGACATCCGCCTGCATGCGGAGACCTATCGCGACGAGGTGCTGGAAAAGGCCCGCTCCATGCTCAACCGCGGCAAGTCGCCCGATGAGGCGCTGGCCTTTCTCGCCAACACCTTGACCAACAAGCTGCTGCACCACCCCAGCGCACGCCTGCGTGCCGCGGCACTGAGCGGCGACCTGGATCTGCTGCACGCCGCCGGCCAGCTGTATGGGCTGGACGAAGACGAGGCGCCGCCCTCGCGGGACTCCGAGCGGTCGTAGCGGCGCCCCCGTGCGCGAATGCTCCCTGCGCAGTTGACGTGGAAAGCATTCGCGCACAAGGTGCGCTCCTACTCTCACGCCTGCACCTCCAATGACCCCATCGATACGCCGCAAGCTCGAAGCGTTGGCCGAACGCCACCAGGAAATCGGCCTGCTGCTGTCGCAGCCCGACGCGCTCGCCGACAACGCGCGCTTCCGCGAGCTGTCGCAGGAATACGCCAGGCTCGAACCGGTGACCGCCTCGCTGCGCGAACACGACCAGGCCGAACACGAACTGGCCCAGACCCGCGCCATGCTGGGCGACCCCGAGCTGCGCGAGATGGCGGCCGACGACGTCCGGCGACTGGAACAGCGGCTGCTCGACCTGGACCGCGAACTGCAGCTGCTGCTGTTGCCGACCGATCCGCGCGACGAGGCCAACCTCTACCTCGAAGTGCGCGCCGGCACCGGCGGTGACGAGGCGGCGATCTTCGCCGGCGACCTGTTCCGCATGTACGTGCGTCATGCCGAGAGCCGCCGCTGGCATGTCGAGGTCCTCAGCGAACATGCCGGCGAGCATGGCGGCTACCGGGAAATCGTCGCCCGCGTCGAGGGCAAGGGCGCGTATTCGCAGCTGAAGTTCGAATCCGGCACCCACCGCGTGCAGCGCGTGCCGGAAACCGAATCGCAGGGACGCATCCACACCTCGGCCGCGACCGTGGCGATCCTGCCCGAACTCGACGAGATCGACGAGATCGAGATCAATCCGGCCGACCTGAAGACCGACACCTTCCGCGCCTCCGGCGCCGGCGGCCAGCACGTCAACAAGACCGACTCGGCGATCCGCATCACCCACCTGCCCACCGGCACCGTGGTGGAATGCCAGGAGGAACGCAGCCAGCACAAGAACCGCGCCCGCGCGATGAGCCTGCTCAAGGCGCGCCTGCTCGACGCCGAGCGCGGCAAGCAGAGCGCCGCCCAGGCCGAATCGCGCCGGCTGCAGGTCGGCTCCGGCGACCGCAGCCAGCGCATCCGCACCTACAACTACCCGCAGGGCCGGATCACCGACCACCGCATCAACCTCACCCTGTATCGCCTGCCCGAAATCATGCAGGGCAATCTGGACGAATTGATCGACGCGCTGACCCGCGAACACCAGATGGACCAATTGAAATCGCTCACCGCCGGCTGATCCCGGCGCCGGCGTACCGGCAACCCACCCCGCGAGGCACGCATGAACGCTCGTTACCGCAAGGCGCTCAAGGAACTGCAGCTCGAACTGACCCGGCTGCAGCAGACCCTGCACGGCACGGGCAAGCGGCTGGCGGTGATCTTCGAGGGGCGCGATGCGGCCGGCAAGGGCGGCGTGATCAAGCGCATCACCGAAAGCCTGGATACCCGCGGCTACCGCATCGCCGCGCTGCCCAAGCCCGGCGAGCGCGAGGCCACGCAGTGGTATTTCCAGCGTTACGTGGCGCACTTGCCGAGCGCCGGCGAATTCGTGCTGTTCGACCGCAGCTGGTACAACCGCGCCGTGGTGGAGCCGGCGATGGGTTTCTGCAGCCAGGCCGAGTACGCGGCGTTTCTCGAAGCGGTGCCGGCGTTCGAGAAGCTGCTGACCGACGACGGCATCATCCTGCTCAAGTACTGGCTGGCGGTGGATCAGGCCGCGCAGGAGCAGCGCTTCGCCGAACGCGTCGACAACCCGTTGAAACGCTGGAAAATCTCGCCGGTCGATCTGGCCGCACGGCAGAAATACAGCGAGATGGGGCGGCTGCGCGACGTGATGATCGAGCGCACGCATACCGAAAAAGCGCCGTGGTTCGTGGTCGATTTCAACGACCAGAAGCGAGGCCAGATCAACCTGATCCGGCACCTGCTGCAGCAGTTGCCGCAGCATGACGGGCCGACGCCCAAACTGAAGCTGCCCAGGCTCAAGGGCAAGCCGAAACTGGAACACGTCACCGACCGGGCCCGGTGGGTGCCCGATACGTTTTGACCCTCAGCCGACCTGGAATCCGTGCAGCTCCTGCGCGGGCAGGTCCTGCCGCGTCACCGTTTCGACCCGTGCCGCCGGCGGGCCGTGCCGCAGCCAGCGTTCGAGAGCGTCCAGCGCATCGGCGGAGCCGCTGGCCAGCACATCGACGCCGCCATCGGGCAGGTTCCGCGCATGTCCGGCCAATCCCAGCTCCAGCGCCAGCGCCCGGGTGCTGGCGCGAAAGCACACGCCCTGCACCCTGCCGCCGACGATGAACCTGGCGGTGGACACTTACTTGCCGTCGATCAGCCGGGTCAGATCGGCGATCGTGACCGGTCCCAGGAAGCCCTTGGCCACCTTGCCATCGGGGCCGATCACCCAGGTGGTGGGCAGCCCACGCGGCACGTCGAAGTCCTTCGCCGGATGGTCCAGCGTGACCTGGGCGACCGGATACACCACCGGATGACGGACAAGGAAGGCCTTGATCGCGGCCGGCTTGCTGTCGTCGAACGCCAGCCCGATCGCCGTGACATTGCTGTGGCTGGCGACAAAACGGGAAATATCCGGCATTTCCTTGATGCACGGCCCGCACCAGGTCGCCCAGTAGTTGACGATCACCCACTTGCCGCGCTGTGCGCCAAGATCGAACGTCTTGCCATCCAGCGTGGTGACATGCAGCGTCGGCCGCACCGGCATGGCGGCACGTGCCGGCGCGGCGAAAGCCAGCACGGCGGCCAGCGCGATCGCGGATTTGACGACGGCGGATTGCAACACGGTCATGCAGGCAGGTCCTCGGCATTGGCCATGGGGATGGCGGCGGAAGGGGGATAAACCTGGTCCAGCGTGGCACCCAACCGGGTTCCCATCGACTCGGCCAGCGCGGCCAGCAGCGCCAGCAGCGCCGCCGGCAACTCGATGCCGAGTGCCGCCGCCTCTTCCACCGGATGCAGCGGCAAACGGTAACGGGTATGCCGGTACACCCGCAACAGTTCGGTGCTGTCCAGGCTGCGGCTGAGCAGCCAGCCGCCGGAGTCGGCGCGCCGGATCAGGCCGGCCTCCCGCAGGTCGTCGAAATAGCCCGCCACCGAGGCGCTGCGCAGGTACGGTTCGCACGCCAGCACGCCGGCCGGATCCACGCTGCCGCCTGTGCGCTGGGCATCGACGAAATGCCGCAACACCACCAGCAGGCCGAGAAACTCGGCTCCTTCCGGCAGCGTGGCGGTCGCCGGGCGGTACTCGAATGCCGACACCGAGGCCGCGATCGACGCGGCCAGGATCACGATGACCCAGGCCAGGTAGATCCACAGCAGGAAAATCGGGATCGCCGCCAGCACGCCGTAGATCTGCTGGTAGCTTCGCGCACTGTGCACGAACAAGGTGAAGCCCCAGCGGACGATCTCGAACAGCACGGCGCCGATCAATGCGCCGATCGCCGCATCGCGCCGGCTGACCTTGCAGTTCGGAACCACCATGTAGATCAGCCACAGCGTGACCAGGGTCACCCCGAACGGCAACGCGCTCCACAGGTGCTCGCCGTTGCCGAACTGCCCCGCTGCCGCATGCAGCAAGGGTATCGCGGTGACATACGATGTCGCCGCGATGCCTCCGGCGACCAGGATCGGCCCCAGCGTCAGCGACGCCCAGTACAGCATCAGGCGCGCGCTCCAGCTGCGCGCCTGACGCACGCGCCAGATCCGGTTCAGGCGATCCTCGATGCTGACCATCATCGACAGCGCGCTGAACAGCATCATCAGGATGCTGATGCTGGTGAGCTTGCTGGCATTGGCGGCGAAACCCAGCATGGTCTCCTGCACCTTTTCGCCGGTCGCCGGCACGAAGTTCGCAAAAACGAAATTGATCAGTGTGTTGCGCGCATCGGCAAACATCGGGAAAGCCGAGAACATGGCGAACGTCGCCACCGTCAGCGGCACCAGCGACACCAGCGTGGTATAGGACAACGCGCCGGCCGTCTCGAAGCACTTGTCGTCCAGAAAGCGCCGCCAGCAGAAATGGCCGAAGCTCAACGTGCGGTCGTCTTTGATGCGCAAGACCATCGTCTTCCTCTCGTCCGCCGGACATGCGGTCGCCGACGTAGCGCCGGCGTCGGCCGGTACACTAGCGTATCGGCAGTGAATGCCTCAAACGCATGAGCCACGTCGCATGAATCAAACCGCATCGAATCAAGCCGCATCGAATCAGGAAGTCCTGGTCCTGTACTACAGCCGCAGCGGCCACACCGCCCAGCTGGCACGGCTGATCGCCCGCGGCATCGAGGAGGTGCCCGGCATGCGCGCGCGCCTGCGCCAGGTGCCGCCGGTGGCGCCGGTGACCGCAACGGCTCAGCCGCCGGAGCCCGAGGATGGCGCGCCGTACGTGGACAAGCAGGACCTGCTCGACTGCGCCGCTCTCGCCATGGGCAGCCCCACCCGCTTCGGCAACATGGCCGCGCCGCTGAAGCATTTCCTGGATACCACCGGCGCCGAATGGGCCAGCGGCGCCCTGGTCGGCAAGCCGGCGGCGCTGTTCACCTCCACCGGCACCATGCATGGCGGGCAGGAATCCACCTTGCTGACGATGGCACTGCCCCTGCTCCATCACGGCATGCTGCTGCTCGGCCTGCCCTATACCGAACCGGCGCTGAGCGCCACGCACACCGGCGGCACGCCGTACGGCGCCAGCCATGTGGCCGGGACCAAGGGCGAAAACCCGATCAGCGAGCACGAGCGCGAACTGGCCCGCGCACTGGGCCGCCGGCTCGCCGAAACCGCCCGCAAGCTGGCGGCCGGCGCATGAGTTCGCGCCTCGTGCTGCCGGCGGCCCCGGAACAACGGCTGGGCCTGCTGACCTGGGCCGCCTTGGTCGCGCTGCAGGTGGTCTGGCACCTGTGGCTGCTGCCGCCGCAGATCGTGCCGGTCTGGCTGGTGCTGGCGGTCGCCGTGATTCCGCTGTTGCTGCCGCTGCTGGCGATCCGCGATGCGCGCCGGGCCCTGCTGTGGGTCGGCATCCTCAGCCTGTTCTATTTCTGCCACGGCGTGGCCGAAGGCTGGAGTTCGGCCAGCGCACGCTGGCTGGCACTGGCCGAGATCGTGCTGACCCTGCTGCTGATCGGCACGCTGGGCGCCGGCGTGAAGCGCAAACCGTAAGAGCGCCCCCTCTGCGCGAATGCTTTTGCCCGACCGTCGCGAAAGAGCATTCGCCCACAAGGTGGGCTCCTACATGGTGAGTACGCGCGGGTATGCGGTTGGAGCGGCGCGCACGAAACGTCCACAATAGGACGGACGCCAGACGAACCGCGCACAGGGCGCGCTGCCGGGAGAACGCCCATGGAATTCCTGCAAGACGCACCGCAACTCGCGCACCCCTGGCACGGCGACCGTTCGCTGCATGCCCTGCTCGACCGCGCCCTGCCGGCGGATCGCCGCGCGGCGCTGGAGGCCGATCTCGACGCCCTGGGCGATTACGCGCAGATGGCCTGGCTGCGCGCCGCGCGCAGCACCCGCCGCAAACCCGTGCTGACCCAGTGGGATGCGTGGGGCCGGCGAATCGACCGCATCGAACTCACCACCGCCTGGCTGGAGGGGCCGCAACTGGCCACCCGGCATGCGGTGCTCGCCGCCGGTCACGAGGCCCATCCCGACGCGCGTCTGGAGCAATTCGCCCGCGTCTACCTGTATCACCTGGCCAGCGAGTTCTATACCTGCCCGCTGGCGATGACCGACGGCGCCGCCACCGCGCTCAAGGCCTCCGGCAATGCGGCACTGATCGGGCGTGCGCTGCCGCATTTCCTCAGCCGCGATGCGGCCACGCTATGGCTCAGCGGACAGTGGATGACCGAGACCATCGGCGGCTCCGATGTCGGCCAGAGCGAAACCGTCGCGCGCCAGGACGCCGCCGGCCAGTGGCGGCTGCACGGCCGCAAGTGGTTCAGCTCGGCGGTGGTCGGCGAGACCGCGCTGGCGCTGGCGCGGCCCGAGGGCGCCGCCGCCGGTCCCGGCGCGCTGGCGCTGTTCTACGTCGAGACGATGGACGGCGAGCAGCGCAAGCCCGAGCTGCGGATCGACCGCCTGAAGGACAAGCTCGGCACGCAGGAGCTGCCCACGGCGGAAATCCACCTCGACGGCCTGCCGGCCTGGCCGCTGGGCGAGCTCGCCCACGGCGTGCGCCAGGTGGCGCCGATGCTCAACATCACGCGCACCTGGAACGCGGTCTGCGCGGTGGCCAGCATGGCGCGCGCGATCAGCCTGGCCCGCGATTACGCCGCGCGCCGGCAGGCGTTCGGCCGTCCGCTGATCGAGCAGCCGCTGCATGCGCGGACGCTGGCCGACATGCAGGCCGAGTTCGAGGGCGCGTTCGCGCTGACGTTCGAGGTCGCGCACCTGCTGGGCCGGGTGGAGAACGACCGCGCGCGGCCGGATGAAGCCGCCCTGCTGCGCCTGCTCACCCCGCTGGCCAAGCTGTGGACCGGCAAACTGGCGGTGAAGCTGTGCTCCGAGGCGCTGGAGTGTTTCGGCGGCGCCGGCTACATCGAGGACACCGGCCTGCCGCAGCTGCTGCGCGACGCGCAGGTGTACGCGGTCTGGGAAGGCACCACCAATGTCCTGTCGCTGGACGGCCTGCGCGCGCTGGCCCATGGCGGCCTGGCCGCGCTGCGCACGACGCTCGACGCCTGGTCGGCCGGTACCGGCGACGCCTCGGCTGTGCAGGCGATCCATGCCGCGCTGGATGCGGCAACGGCGTATTTCGAGCAGCACAGGGAAGCACGCGAATCGCTCGAAGCGGGCGCGCGCGGCTTCGCCCTCACCCTGGCCCGCTGCGCGGCCGCCGCCCTGCTGGCGCGGCAGGCGGCCTGGTCGGACCGGCACGGCGATCCACGCCCGGCGGCGGCGCTGCGCCGTTTCGTCGGCCATGGCCTGGATCGGCTCGGCGCACCGATGGATGCCGCCGACACCCGGCTGCTGCTCAGCTGACCCGCTTTCCCGTAGGAGCGCACCCTGTGCGCGAATGCTTTTGCTTTTCGTGGGGCCGATCGCCCACAAGGTGGGCTCCTACAGGTGCGGCTTGGGTGCCGGAGCGCACCCTGTGCGCTCCGGCGCGGGTGCGGAATGGTCGCTACCGCGCCACAACGGACTAAAATGCGGCAACCCCCCCTACGGCCACCAGCATGCAGCATCTGACCATCGTCACCACCGGCGGCACGATCGACAAGATCTATTTCGACGACAAGTCGGACTACAAGATCGGCGCACCGCAGATCGGCGAAATCCTCAGCCAGCTCGGCGTGGCGTTCCAGTTCGACGTGATCCCGATCCTGCGCAAGGACAGCCTGCACATGAGCGCCGAGGACCGCGCGCTGGTGCGCTCGACGATCGAGGCGCAGCCGCATCGCCACGTGCTGGTCACCCACGGCACCGACACCATGGTCGAGACCGCCCGCGAACTGGCGAACGTCAAGGGCAAGGTGATCGTGCTCACCGGCGCGCTGAACCCGGCGCGCTTCCAGGGCTCCGATGCGGTGTTCAACGTCGGTTGCGCCGTGGCCGCCGTGCAGACCCTGCCCGATGGCGTCTACATCGCCATGAACGGCCGGGTGTGGGATCCGGCCAAGGTGCGCAAGAACCGCGACGCCAATCGCTTCGAGGAAGCCTAGCGTTGCGAAATCAGCCGGCCCCGCGCTGAAATCTCCGCTGGGCGGCCGTCAACGGGCGCCATCCAGCAACGCCTGCAAGGCCCGGCTGCGCGCCCCCTTCGGCTCCCGCGCCAACGCGCGCACGCTGGCGTAGAACGCATGCCAGTGGCGTCCGGCGCGCTGGAACAGCACGCCGAATGCCGGGGTCCACTGGTCGTACAGGCCGAACGGCAGCAACCGCGCATTGTTGATCGGCTGCGCCACCCAGGCATCGTAGCGATGGTCGTCGGGCCAATCGCGCCGCTGCCATCGCCGGTAACGCACGCGGAACGCCTCGATCTCGCGCCGCTTGCCGGCGGCCATGGCCGGCTCGTCCGCGCCGCTGGCATACAGCGTCTTCAGGCGCTCGCGCAGCTCCAGCACGCGCCGGGTGAAGCCGCGTTCCATCGCCTGCGCGCGATCGTCCTGCGGGGGCAGGCCGCGCGACTGCCGCCATTCGCGCAGGCCTTCGGTCTGCACGAAGGTGGCGAAGGATTCGTTGAACGCGGTATCGCCCTTCACGTAGATCAGCTGGTGCGCCAGCTCGTGGAAGATCGTGCCGGCCAGTTCGTCGTCGTCCCAGCGCAGCATGCTCGAGAGGATCGGATCGGCGAACCAGCCGAGGGTGGAATACGCCGGCACGCCGCCGACCCAGACGTCGTCTCCGCGCCCCCGCAGGCGCGCGGCGTCGGCCTGCGCGGCGGCCTGGTGAAAGTAGCCGCGATAGGCGACGCAGCCGGCAATCGGAAAACACTGCGGAATCGCCTCCACCGAATAGCGCGGCGCGGCAAACACGTTCCACACCACGTAGGGCCGGTGCAGGTCGACGTAGCCGGTGTAGCTGCGGTTGTCCGGCAGGCCCAGGCGCTGCGTGGCGAATCGGCGCGCCTGCTGCGCCAGCGACAGCCGGGCGGCAAGTTCCGGATCCGTGGCCGGGTCGCGCACCACCGCGCTCACCGCGCGCCGGTGCAGGACCAGCGCACCCTGCCCGCGGGCAGCCTGCGCGTAGTAGCGCAGGCTGCTGCAGGCGCAAAGCACAAGGCCCACCGCCGCGAAGCCGATGAGCCTTGGAAAACGGGTGCGCCGGGGCACGAAATGGGATCGGGACATCCGCCGATTGTGCCTCAAACGTCGGCAGCGCCTGGCCGCCTTCCGGACTTGGGCCGACCGGAGCGCCGGCAGTAATGGCTAGTGGCGATCATGATCGTCGCCATGCCTGCGATGTCCGCGGTCGCGATGGTCGCCATCGCGTGCGCGGTCATGGCCGCGACGGGAGTGGTCGTCGTCGCGGCGATAGCGGCCCCCGTCATCGCGATACCGCGCGCCGCCGTACCAGACGCTGCTGACGCCCACGCTCACGCCCGGCGCATAGCAACAGCCGTAATAGCCGCCACCGTAATATGCCGGGGCGCCGTAATAGCCGTAGTAGCCATCGTCATAGACCGCAGCCGACCGACCGTAGTAGGCGCTGCCGCTGTAGCCCGGAGTCCCGCGCACATAGCTGTAGTCCGGATCGTAGTAACAGCCCGACAACGCCGCGGCAGCGACGGCGGCAACCAGGGCAAGCTTCAGGAATTTCATGATCCGTCTCCGGCGGGGATGGCAACGCCACACTAGACCCGCCGGTTTGAATGCGCACTGAGTTTCCGCGCCTGCCCGATCGGCGTTCACCTGCCAGCCAGCGACCGGGGAATCGGCCCCTGGCGCACGCGCTAACGCCGGGCGGCGAGCAATGCCTGGATGTGCGCCACCGCCTCCTCGGGACTGATGTGCCGGAGCGGCGCGTCCACCGCCCGGCCGGACGCGGCCTTCCGTGCGGGTCTGCCCGGCGCGGGTTTGGCGACCGCCGGGCCGGCGGGTTTCCGGGCCGGCGGTTTGCCGTTCGACGACTTGGCGGCAGCTTTCTTCACGACGCTCTTGCGGGCGACCGGTTTTGCCGCCGGGGCTTTCTTCGCTGCGACTTTCTTCGCCGGAGCCTTCTTCGCAGCGACCTTCGCGACCTTCTTCGCCGCCACCCTGCCGGCTGCCGCTGTCCTGGCCATGCTGCGCACCGATGTCTGGCCGGCAGACGCCTTCTTTGCCGCGGGCTTCTTCGCGGCCGACTTGCGGATCATGACCATGCGTTCGTTCTCCTGCAGCAGTCGACGGAATCGCCGTCAGTATGCTCGCCTGGACGACGCAGGGCATCTGCGACCGCAGCATGGCCGGGTCATCGGCAAGCGCAGGCCGCGGCGACCGCCGTCCTCGCTACCCCGGGTGCGACAGCGCATTCAGGAAGTACGGCAGCACCCGGGGCTCCACCAGCAGGGTGAACAGCACGCCATATGCCGCGCCCCACAGGTGCGCGCTGTGGTTGACGTTGCCCTGTCCGCGCCGGTCCATGTAGATCGAGTAGACGGTGTACAGCACCGCGTAGACGATCGCCGGCATCGGTATCACCAGCACGATGATCCGGGACCACGGCGAAAACAGCACGTAGGTGAACAGCACCGCCGAAACCGCACCGGAGGCGCCGAGGCTGCGGTACTTCGGGTTGTCGCGGTTCTTCAGATAGGTCGGCAGGATCGACGCCACCAGGCCGCCGATATAGAACAGCACGAAACCGAACGTGCCCAGCCGATCGGTGAAGAACCCCTCGACCGCGCGGCCGAAGAAGAACAACGTGAACATGTTGAACAGCAGGTGGCCGAAATCCGCATGCACCACCCCGTAGGTCACCAGCCGGTGATATTCGCGCTGGCGGGTGATCGCCGGCGGCCACAGGATCAGGTCGTTCATCAGCCTGCTGTTGTTGAACGCCATGAATGAGACGATGCAGGTGATGGCGATGATGACCAGGGTGATCGGCATGGGCGGTTCCGTGACGGCAGTGCAAAGCTTGGCATCTTGGCGCGCCGGCCCGGCCTTGTCGACCTCGCCGGATACAGCCCCGGCCAGCAGCGCATGGCTGTCATGCGCAATCGCGCGCGGTCTCCCTCCGCCGCCGAGCGGCATTCACCAGCCCGCTTCGCCATCCGCATCCGGACGCCCTTGCCGCCACCCCGGGCGGCGACGAATCGGACTGGACCTAGCGCCCCTTCTCACGCCGCCCCGCCCGCCGCCTGCCCCGACGCCCACGCCCACTGGAAGTTGTAGCCGCCCAGCCAGCCGGTGACGTCGACCACTTCGCCGACGAAGTACAGCCCCGGCACCCGCTTCGACTGCATCGTGGCGGAGGACAGGCCGTCGGTATCGACCCCGCCCAGGGTCACCTCGGCGGTGCGGTAGCCTTCGCTGCCGCTGGCGGTGATCGGCCAGGCCTTGAGCCGCTCGCCGATCTGCGCCAGCTCGGCTTCGCGGTACTGGCGCATCGGGCGGCTGTCGCACGCGGGGAGCGGCCCGGAATGGCCGCCTTGGGGAGCGAGGAACCATTGCTCGCACAGCCGCTGCGCCAGCCGTTTCGGCAGCGCGTCGCCGAGCACGGTCTTCAGTTCGGCCGCCGGTCGTGCGCTGCGCTGCCCGATCAGCCATTCGCCGACATCCCGATCGGGGACCAGGTCGATGCGCAGATCGTCGCCGGGTTGCCAGTACGAGGAGATCTGCAGGATGGCCGGCCCGCTGAGGCCCCGATGGGTGAACAGCAGCCCGCCGCGGAAACCCCGCCTGCCGACGCGCGCCTCCACCATCGGCAGCGCCACGCCGGCCAGGTCCAGGTAGTGCTCCTGATGCCTGCCGCTGAGGGTCAGCGGCACCAGGCCGGCGCGGGTCGGCAGCACGTTGTGGCCGAACTGGCGCGCCAGTTCGTAGCCGAAGCCGCTGGCGCCCATGCCGGGAATCGACAGTCCGCCGGTCGCGACCACCAGCGACTCGGCATGCACCTCGCCGCGCGCGGTGGCGATGCCGAAACCCTCCGGCGTCTTGCGCACGCCCTGCACGCCGCAGCTCGCTTCCACCGTGACGCCGGCGGCGGCGCACTCGTCCAGCAGCATGCGCACGATCTGCTTGGAGGAATCGTCGCAGAACAGCTGGCCCGGTTCCTTTTCGTGCCAGGCGATGCGGTGCTTGTCGACCAGCGCGATGAAATCCCACGGCGTGTAGCGCGCCAACGCGGACTTGGCGAAGTGCGGGTTGGCCGACAGGTAGTTGGCCGGGGTCGTGCCGGTGTTGGTGAAGTTGCAGCGCCCGCCGCCGGACATCAGGATCTTCTTGCCGACCTTGTTGGCATGGTCGACCAGCAGCACCCGCCGGCCGCGCTGGCCGGCGGCGATCGCGCACATCAGGCCCGCCGCGCCGGCGCCGATGATCACCACGTCCACCTTCATTCGGCCATTGCCCCGCCCGTTCCGCTGCGCGTCGCAGCGCGGCATTATCGCTCAGCCATCGCTTACACTGACTCACCGTTCTGCACGAGCCGCCGCCATGCCTTCCTTTGACGTGATCTCCGAAGTCGACAAGCACGAGCTGACCAATGCGGTCGACCAGGCCAACCGCGAGCTGTCCACCCGCTTCGATTTCAAGGGCCAGGACGCGTCGTATGCGCTGGACGACTTCGTGATCACGCAGAGCGCGCCCAGCGAATTCCAGTTGCAGCAGATGCTGGACATCCTGCGCGGGCGGCTGGTGGCGCGCAAGATCGACATCCGCGCGCTGGAGATGGCCGATCCGGAGACCAACCTGGGCGGCTCGCGGCAGAAGATCACCATCAAGCAGGGCATCGAGCAGCCGGTGGCCAAGAAGCTGGTCGCCGCGCTGAAGGCGGCCAAGCTCAAGGTCGAGGCGCAGATCAACGGCGACAAGCTGCGCGTCAGCGGCAAGAAGCGCGACGACCTGCAGCAGGCGATGGCGGTGCTGCGCAAAGCCGAGGTGGAACTGCCGCTGCAGTTCGACAACTTCCGCGATTGAGCCATCGTCCCAGCAGCGCACTCTCTGCGCGCAAACACGTTACCGCGTCGTATCGTGTTTTCGCGCACAGGGTGCGCTCCTACAGGTAACCGTCGTCGCCGATCAGGCCCTGGACAGCAGCCGCCCGCCCATCATCGCGTTGGCGGCCACGACCAGGGCCACCGCCGCCGCATGCGTCAGCAGGTCGGTCGCCGCGGCATCGTATTTGTGGCAGATGTTCAGCAGGGTGGCCGAGGCGGCCGCGCTGGCCAGGCCGACCAGCACCGCTGTCAGCATCGGGCGCAACGGGCAGGCGCGGCGCAGCAGCACGATCAGCAGGGCGGACAGCGGGATCGAGAAGCTGACGATGAAGACCAGGCAATCGGTGGACTGGTGCAGGGTCGAGATCGTGGTGCCCGGCGCGAGCCAGGTGCGCAGACAGCCCAGCCCGCTGGCGCCGATCCACAACACGGCGCCGGGCAGCGGCAGCAGGGCCCAGCGCGCATCCCGCCCCGGCACGCCCAGCGCAAACGCGGCCCACGCCGCGCCGATGGCGGTGATCAGCGCGCCCAGCGCGGCCCACGCCAGATCCGGCGCACCGTCCCAGCGCCGGAGCATCGGATGCACGCCATAGTGCAGCAGCAGCACCGCGCCGATCGCCGCCACCGCCAGCAGCCAGCCCACGGTGCGCCGCCACGGCGACGGCAGCCGGCGCACCGGCACCAGCGCGGTGCCGAGACGATCGATCAGTAGCTCATGCGGTTGCGAGTCGGACATGCTGTTCAAGGCTCTCCAAGAAAACGTTCGCGCAGCGCTTTCAGCGCACGATGCAGGTTCACCTTCAGCGCGCCGGTGTTGCGGCCGGTGAGTTCGGCGGCCTCGCTCAGCGAACGCTCGCGCAGGCCGAGCTGTTCCACCGCCTCGCGCTGGCCGGGCGGCAACGCGGCGATCGCCGCATGCAGGCGCCGTGCCCGCTGCAGGCTCTCGGTGGCCGTGCCGGCGTCGTCCGGACCGGAGTGGCTGTCCAGCGCGGCATCGTCGTGCAGCTCGCGACTGTCGCGGCGGCCGCGGCGGCGCAGCGCGTCGATCGCGCGGCGGCTGGCGATCGCGGTGAGCCAGGCGTCGTAGGACCGGCCCGGGTCGTACGTGTGGCGCACGCGATGCACGGTGATCAGGGTTTCCTGCACCACGTCATCGAGATGATCGTGGGCCACGCCCTTGCGTCGCGCCGCCGCACGGATCAGCGCGACCGACTCGGCCAGCACCTGCTCGTAGGCACGCCGGTCGCCGGCCTGTGCGGCGGCCATCCGCGCCGCCCGGCGCCGGTCGGGCGAATCGCTGGCATCGACATCGGTTGATTCGGCTGACACGGACGGATCGACACTCACCCAGCTGGAAAGGTCACTATCTAGACCCATGCAGCCGGTTGCGGTCAAGGCTTGCGGCACAATCGCTCCGGTTCTGGCGACACTGCATCTCCATTCGCCGCATCCGGACAGGGAGTTACATCGTCTTCACGAAACCGGCCTGACGGCACGGACGCCGAGGTAACCGCCGCCGGCAGGCCGGCGAATAACCCCACGACCCCACACTGGACCTTGCCCCATGCTCGTGTTGATCCTTGCCTACCTCGGCGGCGTACTGACCATCCTCAGCCCCTGCATCTTGCCGGTGCTGCCGTTCGTGTTCGCGCGCTCCGACCGGCCGTTCATGCGCAACGGCCTGCCGATGCTGCTGGGCATGGCGGTCACCTTCGCCGCGGTGGCCACGCTGGCCGCGCTCGGCGGCGGCTGGGCGGTGCATGCGAACCAGTACGGTCGCGCCGTCGCCCTGGTGGTGCTGGCGCTGCTCGGCCTGACCCTGCTCTCGACCCATCTGGCCGAATGGATCGCCCGCCCGTTCGTGGCGCTGGGCAACCGGCTGTCGCAGCGTTCGTCCGGCGATGGCGATTCGATCTGGGGTGCGGCCGGCCTGGGCGTCGCCACGGGCCTGCTGTGGGCGCCGTGCGCGGGGCCGATCCTCGGCCTGCTGCTGACCGGCGCGGCCCTGAACGGCGCCAGCGTGCAGACCACCTTGCTGCTGCTCACCTATGCCGGCGGTGCGGTGACGTCGCTGGGTTTCGCGCTGCTGATCGGCGGCAAGCTGTTCGCCGCGATGAAGCGCTCGCTGGGTGCCGGCGAATGGGTGCGCCGCGCGCTCGGCGTGCTGGTGCTGGCCGGCGTGGCGGCGATCGCGCTGGGGCTGGATACCGGCCTGCTCACCCGCGTGTCGCTGGCCAGCACCAGCGGCATCGAGCAGAAGCTGATCGACGCCGTGCGCCCGGCCCCGGCGCCCGCGCCGAGGCTGAAAGCCGGCGAGCCGTTGCCGGTCGAAGGCCGGATGCCGTCGCTGGCCGGCGCCACGCAGTGGCTCAACAGCCCGCCGCTGAGCGCCCGGTCGCTGCGCGGCAAGGTGGTGCTGGTGGATTTCTGGACCTACTCCTGCATCAACTGCATCCGCACGCTGCCGTACGTGCGCGGCTGGGCCGACAAGTACCGCGATCACGGCCTGGTGGTGATTGGCGTGCACGCGCCGGAGTTCGCCTTCGAGAAAGACCCGGCCAATGTCGCCAGGGCCATCCGGGAGCTGGGCGTGGATTATCCGGTGGCGCTGGATAACGACTACGCGATCTGGCAGGGCTTCAACAACGAATACTGGCCCGCGCATTACTTCATCGATGCGCAGGGGCGGATCCGCCATCATCATTTCGGCGAAGGCGGCTACCACCAAAGCGAGGATGTGATCCGCCAGCTGCTGGCCGCGGCCGGCCAGAAAAACCTGCCCACCGGTTACGTCGACGACAACCGCCACGGCGTGGAAGCCGCCGCGTCGGACGACCCGACCCGCTCGCCGGAAACCTATGTCGGCTACGCCCGCGCCGAGAATTTCGCGGGCGGCCGGGTGGCGCACGACGAAGCGCTGGACTACCGTGCACCGGCCAGCCTGGCCACCAACCAGTGGGCGTTCGACGGCCGCTGGAGCGTGCGCGACGAATACGCGCAGCTGGACCGGGCCGACGGGCGCATCGTCTACCGTTTCCGCGGCCGCGACCTGCATCTGGTGCTGGGCCCCGGCAGTGCGGGCAAGCCGATCCGCTTCCGTGTGCGTATCGACGGCAAGCCGCCCGGCGCCGATCACGGCGTGGATACCGATGCCGACGGCAACGGCACCGTCACCGCGCAGCGCCTGTACCAGCTGGTGCGCCAGGCTGACGGCAGCGGCGAGCGCCTGTTCGAGATCGAGTTCCTCGACCCCGGCGTGCGGGCGTATGCCTTCACGTTCGGCTGATCCGACCCGACACGCCCATTTCGGCCACGGAGGTTCCCATGTCACGACTCGATGAAACCCTGGCGCGGGACCGCCGCCGCTTCCTGCGCGCGGCGCTCGGCGGCGGCGCCGTGCTGGCGCTCGGCGGCGGCTGGCTGGTGCCGCGCCTGTTCGCCGCCGGCGGCGTGCCGGTCGGCCGGCCCGGCAGCGTGTTGCTGGAGATCTTCGCCGACGACGGCCGCGACCTCGGCCCGCGCCGGGTGCCGAAGCTGGTGCTGACCGACGCGCAGTGGCGGCAGCGGTTGTCGCCGCTGGCGTTCGAGGTGATGCGCCGCGGCGGCACCGAGCGCGCCTTCAGCGGCGATCATGAAAAGCCTGCCGCGAGGGGCCTGTTCCGCTGCGTCGGCTGCGCCACGGCACTGTACGACGCCGCCACCGAATTCGATTCCGGCACCGGCTGGCCCAGCTTCTGGCAGCCGATCGCCCGCCGCAACGTGATCGCGATCCGCGACACCAGCTTCGGCTGGGAACGCACGGCGATCAGCTGCGCCGGCTGCGACAGCCATCTCGGCCACGTCTTCGACGACGGCCCGCAACCGACCGGCCTGCGCTATTGCATGAACTCGGTGGCGCTGCGGTTCGTCCCGAGAACCGTCGGCTGAGACCGGCCCGACACCGCGAGCAAGGAAGGCTGCCGCAGCGCTGCCCTGCCGCGGCATGCCGGCAGGGCAGCGCTCCGCCCGCCCTGATCGCGTGACGGTGATGCCGCGGGCACCCTTTGCCGTCGGGCATCGGACGATGAATACTCTGCCATCGCAACTGCCGACGAGATGCGCATGACCAGCCTGCTCGCTCCGGACGCACTCGCCCCGCAGCCGCTCGACCACGCGCTGGCGTTGCCTGCCCGTTTCTACACCGATCCGTGCGCCTCGGCGCTGGATGCCGCAGCGGTGTTCGCGCAGAGCTGGCAACTGGTCTGCCACCAATCGCAGCTGGCCGGCGTGGGCGATCACGTGGTCGGCGAGATCGCCGGGCTGCCGCTGCTGATCGTGCGCAGCGACGAGGACACCCTTCGCGCCTTCCACAACGTGTGCCGCCATCGTGCCGGCCCGATCGCCAGCTGCGACGGCCGTGGCGCGACGTCGCTGCGCTGCCGCTACCACGGCTGGACCTACGGACTGGACGGCGTGCTGCGCGGCGCGCCGGAGATGGGCCGCGCGCCGGACTTCGACCCGGCCGCCATCCGCCTGCCGGAAGTGTGCGTGCAGGCATGGCAGGGACTGGTGTTCGTGGCCACCGGCGAGGCGCCGCCGTTCGGGGATTTCGTCGCCGGCATCGACGCGCGGCTGGGGCCGCAGCGCTCGCTGGCCGGCTTCGAATTCCACCATCGCGTCGGCTACGACGTGGCGTGCAACTGGAAGGTGTACGTGGACAACTATCTGGAGGGCTACCACGTGCCGTGCATCCATCCGGGCCTGAACAGCCTGCTCGATTACCGCAGCTACGTCACCGAGACCGCCCAGTGGTATTCGTTCCAGTTCAGCCCGCTGGAAAGCGGCGCCGACCTCTACGGCAGCGGTGAGGCGCTGTACTACTTCCTCTATCCGAACACGATGCTCAACATCCTGCCCGGCCGCCTGCAGACCAACCGCGTGCTGCCGCTGGGCGTGGACCGCTGCCGCGTGGAATTCGACTTCTACTACGCACCCGATGCCAGTGCCGAAGCCCGGGCGCGGCGCGCCAGGGACATCGCATTCAGCGACGAGGTGCAACGGGAAGACGTGACCATCTGCCAGGACGTGCAGCGCGGCCTGGCTTCGGGTTCCTACGAGGCGGGCCGGCTGAATCCGCTGCGCGAGAATGCCGTGCATCACTTCCACGAGCTGCTGCGCCGCGCCTACCGCGATGCCGCCGGTCACCGCCGACACGGCGGCGCATGAGCACCGCACGCCGCGCGTTCGGCCCATGGACGCTGATCGCGCTGGTGGTCGGCAACATGATCGGTTCGGGCGTGTTCCTGCTGCCGGCAACGCTGGCGCCCTACGGCGCCGCCAGCCTGCTCGGCTGGGGCCTGACCCTGGGCGGCGCCCTGCTGCTGGCGCTGGTCTATGCGTGGCTCGCGCAGATGATCCGCAACCACGGCGGTGCCTACGGCTATGCGCGGCGCGCGTTCGGCGACGGCACCGGCTTCATGGTGGCGTGGAGCTACTGGGTCGGCACCTGGGTCGGCAATGCGGCGATCGCGGTGGCATTCGCCGGCAGTCTCGGCGGCGTGTGGCCGCCGGCCACGGCCACGCCGGTACGCGGCGCCGCCTGCGCGCTGGGGGCTTTGTGGCTCTGCACGGCGGTGAACCTGGCCGGCGTGCGCGAGGCGGCCCGGCTGCAGCTGCTGACCACCCTGCTCAAGCTGGTGCCGCTGCTGCTGTTCGGCGTGATCGGCATCGGCTGGATCCATGCCGGCGCCTACCGGCCGTTCAATCCCAGCGGCAAACCGCTGCTCGACGTCGCCACCGCGGTGGCGGCGCTGACGTTGTGGGCCATGCTCGGGCTGGAGGCGGCGACCGTACCGACCGGCGTGGTGGCCGACCCGCAGCGCACGGTGCCTCGCGCCACCGTGATCGGCATGCTGATCGCGGGCCTTGCCACCATGCTCGCCTGCACCGTGGTGATCGGCCTGCTGCCGGCCGAGGTGCTGCACAATTCGGCCGCACCGATGGTCGAGGCCGCGCGCCGCCTGTGGGGGCCGGCCGCCGGCCTGGGCCTTGCGGTGGTGGCGACGATCTCCAGCTTCGGCGCCCTCAACGGCTGGGTGCTGCTGCAGGCGCAGACCCCGCTGGCGCCGGCGCTGGACGGGCTGTTTCCGCGCTGGTTCGCGCGGCTGGATCGCCATGCCACGCCATGGTTCGGCCTGCTGCTCGGCAGCATGCTCGCCAGTGCGCTGATCCTCGCCAACTACAGCCGCTCGCTGGTCGCGCTGTTCACCTTCTCGATCCTGCTGTCCACGGCCACCACCTTGTTGCCGTACGTGGTGACCATGCTGGCGTGGTGGCGCATCGATCCCGCCGCCGGCCGGGTACGCAAGCTGGTGGCGGCCGGTGCGCTGCTCTACAGCCTGTGGGCACTGATCGGCACCGGCGCCGAGTCGCTGCTGTGGGGCCTGCTGCTGCTGGCGGCCGGCGTGCCGATCCACCTGTGGCAACGTCAACGCCGACGGACGGCGGCGGCGACGCCTTGACCGGCGAAGCACCCGCTCCGGCACCAGCCCGCTTGCATCTCCCGACGCCGCCGCCATTTCAGGGCCACGCCATTCCCGCCGGAGCCCGCCATGAGTACCCCGCTGGCCATTCCCTGCCCGCATTGCACCGCACTGAACCGCGTGCCGGCCGAACGGACCGGCGAACGGCCGAGCTGCGGCCGCTGCAAGCAGCCGCTGTTCGACGGACACCCGGTGGAACTGACCGCCGCGAACTTCGACGCGGTGGCCGGCCGCGGCGACCTGCCGGTGCTGGTGGATTTCTGGGCGCCGTGGTGCGGCCCGTGCCGGGGCTTCGCGCCGGTGTTCGACGAGGCCGCCCGCCGCTTCGAACCGCGCCTGCGGCTGGCCAAGGTGGATACCGAGGCCCAGCCGCAACTCGCCCAGCGCTTCGGTATCCGCAGCATCCCGACCCTGTTGCTGCTGCGGCAGGGTCGCGAGGTCAAACGCCAGGCCGGCGCACTCAACGCCGCGCAGTTGCAGCAGTTCGTCGCCAGCGTGTAATCGACAGCACCCCGCGCCGGCGCCGTGGTCCGACCCTTGCCGGTTGCGCCGGACACCGCCCGGGCAGGCCCGGCGACGCATTCCCCGTGCCGGCATGAATACGTATGCAGCAGCTGGTTGCCGCACCTCGACCCTCCCTACCATGCAGGGTCGATGCGCATGACCGTGCCGTTCGATGTTGCACCTGCAACATGCAGGGGGCGCCGCGCCATGCCATAACAGCCCCAGGAGAACTCATGCCGATGAATCAGACCCAGCATTCAGGAACACCCGCGGTGCGCGCATGCTGAGCCTGCTGCTGACCGCGGCGATGGCGGCCAGCGCCAGCGCACCGGCCTGGCAGGACGGACTCGACTGGCACGGCGTGCACGTGGGCATGAGCGAGGACGCGCAGCGACGCTACACGCTGGACTGGCCGTTCGGGCAACGCGTGATTCCCGCGCCGCCGCTGCGGGCGGATACCGCCAGCGTGCTGTTCGACGGCCTCTACGCGATGGCGCAGGACGACCTGAAGCTGGACTCGGTCGGCGCGATCCGCGACGGCGCGTTCGACCATGGCCGGCCGATTCCCTGCCACTGCTTCGAGACCGGCCTGAAGTGGCCGTACGTGTGGACGCGCGACCTGTCCTATGCGATCGACCTGGGCCTGTGGCGCTTCGACGCGGCACGCGCCCGCAACGGGCTGGAGTTCAAGCTGTCCGGCGTGCGCGTGCCGTCGGCGACGCAAGGCCTGTACGTGATGCAGGACACCGGCTCGGGCGGCAGCTGGCCGATCAGCACCGACCGCGTGGTGTGGTTCCTCGGCGCGCAACACCTGCTGGGCGACCAGGCGTTCGCGGGCAAGGTCTACACCGCGCTGCGCGACACCCTGGCGCAGGACCGGCAGTACGCCTTCGACGCCACATTCGGCCTGTATCGCGGCGAGACCTCGTTCATGGACTGGCGCCAGCAGAGCTACCCGGCCTGGACCGCCGACAACGTCAGCTTCATCGCCCAGTCGTACGCGCTGTCCACCAACGTGCTGCACTACCAGGCGCTGCGGCTGGCCGCGACCCTGGCCGATGCGCGGCACGACGCGCCGGCCGCCGCCGCTTACCGCGACCAGGCCGCCGCGCTGAAGACGGCGATCAACGCGCACTTCTGGCGCGCCGACCGCGGCATGTACATGAGCTACATCGGCGGCGACGGCATGCCGGTGGACAGCTACGACCTGCTCGGCATCTCGCTGGCGATCACCAGCGGCGTGGCCGACGGCGCGCGGGCGCGGCAGGCACTGGCGAACTACCCGACCTGGCCGGCCGGCAGCCCGGTGATGTGGCCCGAGCGCGTCGACCAGCCGATCTACCACAACCGCGCGATCTGGCCGTTCGTCAGCGCGTATGCGCTGCGCGCCGCGCGCGCGGTGGACGACCCGGCGCGGATCGCGCACGAGATCCGTTCGGTGATGCGCGGCGCCGCGCTGTACGGCTCCAACCTGGAGAACTACGAGCTGCTGACCCAGGGCCAGCACGTGGACGAGGGCGAGCTCAGCGGCCCGGTGGTCAACTCGCCGCGCCAGCTGTGGTCGGTGGCGGCCTACCTCGACGTGGTGACCGAAGGCGTGTTCGGGCTCGACGAGGACGGCCGCGTGCAACCGAAGCTGCCGACCTCGCTGGTGCCGATGCTGTTCGGCTCGCGCACCTCGATCACGCTGAACCTGCCCGATCGCCGCATCACCCTGGAACTGCCGAAGCGGCGCACGGGCAACCTGCTGGTCGCCGATCGCATCCGCACCCGCGGCACCGCCACCACGGTGACGCTGAAGTCGATCCAGGTCGACGCCGCGCCGCTGCGCACCGGCGCGCCGCTGTATGCGCCGACCGCACCGGCCGCGCCGACGCTGACCGCCGCGGGCGACCACTGGCAGGTCGCCGGCGAGGGCCGGCTGCAGCTTTACGTCGACGGCCGGCGCGCGGGCGCGATCGACGGTCACGGCACGCTGCCGCGCAGCGGCGCGCTGACCTGCGTCAGCGCCACCCGGGTGGATGCGCACGGGTTGGAGTCCCTGCCCAGCCCGGCGACCTGCGCCGGCGACATCGCCCGCGTCGCCGGCTCCTGGCCGCGGCAATGGACCGCGCCGGCCAGCGGCCGCTATCGGGTCTGGGTGGATTACCGCAACCCGCACGGCCCGATCAGCACCGGCGTGACCGCCGCGGTGAAGATGCTGCTGGTCCGTTGCGGCGACGCCGGCGTGCAACGGGTGCCGCTGGTGATGCCGCACAGCACCGGCACGCAGCGCTCCACCTACGGCGCGTTCGATGCGTCGGCGCACGCGGCCTGCCGGTTCGCGCTGGCAGACGGCTTCAACATGAGTTACCTGCAGCACTTCGCGCATTACACCGGCGGTGCCGGCGGCATCGACGGCCCCTTGAACGACGCCGGCATCGACGCCTTGCGGATCGCACCGCTGGCCAGGGGAAACACCACACCATGACCAGGAAACCCGAGCTGTCGTTCTGGCAGATCTGGAACATGTGCTTCGGCTTTCTCGGCATCCAGTTCGGCTTCGCGCTGCAGAACGCCAACGTCAGCCGGATCTTCCAGACGCTGGGCGCCAACGTCAACGACATCCCGATCCTGTGGGTGGCCGCGCCGCTCACCGGGCTGATCGTGCAGCCGATCATCGGCCACTACTCCGACCGCACCTGGAACCGGCTCGGCCGGCGCCGGCCGTATTTCCTGGCCGGCGCGATCCTCGCCACGCTGGCCTTGCTGGCGATGCCCAACTCGCCCGCGCTGTGGGTGGCCGCCGGCCTGCTGTGGATCATGGACGCCTCGTTCAACGTGTCGATGGAGCCGTTCCGCGCCTTCGTCGGCGACCAGTTGCCCGAGCATCAGCGTCCGCTGGGGTTCTCCATGCAGAGCGTGTTCATCGGCGTCGGCGCGGTAGTCGCCTCGGTGATGCCGTGGCTGCTGGCCAAGGTCGGCGTCAGCAACGTCGCGCCGAGCGGCGCGATCCCGGACACGGTGAAGTACGCGTTCTATGCCGGCGGTGCGGTGCTGCTGGGCACGGTGCTGTGGACGGTGCTGTCGACCCGCGAATATCCGCCGGAACAGCTGCGGACATTCGACGATCCGGTCGAACCGGCGGTGGTGGATGCCTCGAAAGCCTGGTTGCCGGGCGTGCTGCTGCTGCTCGCCGGCCTGCTGGTGCTGCTGGCGATCCGCCACTTCGCGCTGGAGAAGGAGTTGTACGTGCTGGCCGGCGGGCTGGCCGTCTTCGGTACCCTGTTCGTGTGGCTGTCGACGACCCGCAGCCGCGGCATGCTGCGCGAGGTGATGGGCGACCTGTACGGCATGCCCGACGCGATGCGCAGGCTGGCGGTGGTGCAGTTCTTCTCGTGGTTCGCGCTGTTCGCGATGTGGATCTTCACCACCCCGGCGGTCACCGCGGTGCAGTTCGGCAGCAGCGATCCGCACTCGGCCGCCTACAACACCGGCGCCAACTGGGTCGGCGTGCTGATGGGCGCCTACAACGGCTTCGCCGCGCTGGCGGCGATCGTGATTCCGCTGCTGGTGCGCCGCATCGGCCTGCGCTGGAGCCACCTGGTCAACCTGTGGCTGGGCGGTGCGGGGCTGCTGTCGTTCCTGTTCATCCGCAACCCCGATTACCTGCTGGTCTCGATGGTCGGCGTGGGCTTCGCCTGGGCCTCGATCCTGTCGCTGCCCTATGCGATGCTGTCGGACAACCTGCCGGCGCAGAAGATGGGCGTGTACATGGGCATCTTCAATTTCTTCATCGTGATCCCGCAGCTGATGGCCGCCAGCCTGCTCGGCCTGCTGCTGCGCCTGTGCTTCCACGACCAGCCGATCTGGGCGCTGGGCCTGGGCGGCGCCAGCCTGCTGCTGGCGGGCCTGTTCACCCTGCGCGTGCGCGAACCGGCGCTGCCTGGCTGAGCCGGCCCGATCCGGCAGCAGTCCGCGCGCCGGGACAACACCGGCGGTCGCGACGCGTGGTTCAGCGCAGGCTCGAGCGCCGCACCATCAGCTTCACCGGCAGCACTTCGCTTTCGACCGGCTCGCCGCGGATCAGGCTCAACAGCCGGTCGACCAGCACTTCGCCGGCCTGGCGGGTGTCCTGCAGCACGGTGGTCAGTGGCGGGTTGACGAAGCTGGCGATGGCGATGTCGTCGAAGCCGGCCAGGGCCACGTCCTGCGGTACGCGCAGGCCATGGTCGCCGAGCGCGCGCATGGCACCGATCGCGATCAGGTCGCTGGCCGCGAACACCGCGTCGAAACCCGTTTCGCGCAGGATCAGCGTGCGCATCGCCTCGTAGCCGGAATACTCCGTGCTTTCGGCGTTTTCCTGCAGCTGCGGATCGACCGCAATGCCGGCCTGCTCCAGCGCCTCGACGTAGCCGCGGTAGCGGCCGAAGAACTCCGGATAGTGGCTGGACGCATCGCCGAGGAAGGCGATGCGTCGGCAACCGCGCTCGAGCAGGTGGCTGGCCACGGCGCGGCCGCCGAAAACATTGTCGCTGCCCACCGACACGCCGGGCTGGTCCGCCAGCACGGCGCCCCAGCGCACGAAGCGGGTGCCCTGGGCGACCAGCTTTTCCAGCTTGTCGCAATAGGCCAGGTAGTCGCCGTAGCCGAGCAGGATGATGCCATCGGCTTTCTTGCTGTCGGCGAAATCGGCATGCCAGTCCGCGGACAATTGCTGGAACGAGATCAGCAGGTCGTAGCCCTGGCGCGCGCAGGCGTGGGTGATCGAGCCGAGCATCGACAGGAAGAACGGGTTGATGTGCGACTCGTCGGCAGTCGGGTCCTCGAAGAACAGCAGCGCCAGCGTGCCGGTATGCATGCGGCGCAGGTTGGACGCGTTCTTGTCGAGCTTGTAGTTGAGCCGCTCCGCCGCCGCCTGGATGCGCCGCCGCGTTTCCTCATTGACCAGCGGACTGCCGCGCAAGGCACGCGACACCGTCGCCTGGGAGACCCCCGCCAGGTGAGCAATGTCGAACGATGTGACCTTGCCTTTCATCCGCAACCTGATCCGGCCCCCTGTCTGCTGAAACAGTGCGGCACCGGCCATGGGATGGCCGCCGCTGGTTCCGAATCCTAACCGGTTTGCCGGACGCCTGCCGCCACCGGCCCGCGCGCGCCGGGCCGGCGACCCCGCCGCGGCACGGCGCTCAGGCGTGCATGTCTTCCAGTTCCACGCCCTTGGTCTCGCGCACCGCATAGAGCACGAAGCCGAAGGACAGCAGCGCAAAGGCGGCGTACAGGCCATAGGCGAAGGTCAGCCCGACCTGGGCCAGGGCCGGGAAGGTGCTGGTGATCGCGAAGTTGGCCAGCCACTGCGCCGAGGCGGCGACCGCCAGCGCCGTGGCGCGGATGCGATTGGGAAACATCTCGCCCAGCAGCACCCACACCACCGGCCCCCAGCTGACGCCGAAGAACACCACGTAGGCATTGGCCGCCACCAGCGCGACCATGCCGACCGACCCGGGCAGCACCAGGTCGGCGCCGCTGCCGGTGGCCTGCGAGAAGCACCAGGCCATCGCGCCGAGGGTGATCGCCATGCCGGCCGAACCCACCAGCAGCAGGGGTTTGCGCCCGATCTTGTCGACCAGGGCGATCGCCACCAAGGTGACCAGCACGTTGACGATCGAGGTGACCACGGTGATGGTGAACGAATCGGCTTCGCTGAAACCGACCGAATGCCACAGCGTGGCCGAGTAGTAGAAGATCACGTTGATGCCGACGAACTGCTGGAACACCGACAGCAGGATGCCGATCCACACCACCGGCAACAGCCCGGCCGCCTTGCCGCACAGGTCGCTCAGGCGCGGCTTGTGCTCCGCCCGCAGGCTGCCCTCGATATCGGAAAGCTTCTTGTCCAGGGCACCGTCGTTGTGCATGTCCAGCACTTCCTGCAGCACCACCCGCGCCTCGGCCATGCGGCCCTTGGCGACCAGGTGGCGCGGGGATTCAGGCACCAGCAGCACCAGCAGGCCATAGATCAGCGCCGGCAGCACCGCGGCGAGGAACATCCAGCGCCATGCCGCCAGCCCCAGCCACAGGGTCTGCGCGGCGCCGCCGGCCGAGCCGGCCAGCCAGGTGTCGCACAGCAGCGAGGCGAAGATGCCGAGCACGATCGCCAATTGCTGCATCGAGCCGAGGCGGCCGCGAATCCGCGCCGGCGCGACTTCGGCGATGTAGGTCGGCGCGATCACCGATGCCACGCCCACGCCGATGCCGCCGACCAGGCGCCACAGCACCAGGTCCCATACCGCCGTCGCCAGGCCCGACCCCAGCGCCGCGGCCACCAGCAGCACCGCCGCCACCTGCATCGTGCGCACGCGACCCCAGCGGTTGGCGAGCATGCCGGCATACCAGGCACCGAGGGCCGAGCCCAGCAGGGCGCAGGACACGGCGAAGCCGATCTCGCCCGCGTTCAGCGCGAAATGACTGCGGATCGAATCGACCGCGCCGTTGATCACGGCGGTGTCGTAGCCGAACAGGAAGCCGCCCAGTGCCGCCGCCGCCGATATCAAAACCACCCGCACGGTAGCGTGCTGGCCGAAACCTTCTGTCGCTTTCACTGAGCTCATTGCGTCTCCCCCAACGTCATGGCGTTTAGTTGTTCGTTCCCGATTCTGGGTTGCCACGGCAGCGCTGTCCGGTTGAATACGTATGCATGATCCCGCACCGGCGCCAGGACTGAGCTTGCCCGCTGGTCGCGGCGCGTCACCGGCGACGGTTGTGACAGCGCTGTCAGTCCGTACCGAAGCATAGCACTCGCCGACCCCTGGCCGGGAAGCGGCACCGCATCCGCCGGTACCATGGTGCCCGCCCGGACGCGGGGCTCAAGGCGCCGCGTTGATCACCGCGAGAAAATCGCGGCCGTACCTCGCGAGCTTGGCCTCGCCCACGCCGCTGATCGTCGCCAGCTCCTCCTCGTTGGCGGGCAGCGCACGCAGCATCGCCAGCAGCGTGGCATCGTGGAATACCACGTACGGCGGCACCCCGTGTTGCCTGGCCAGTTGCGCGCGGACGGCGCGCAACGCGTCCCACAGGGTCTGCTCGTACGCCTCGATGCCGAGGCTGCCGCCGGTGCGCTCGCCGCTGGACGACCTGCCCTCGCGACGGCGCCGGCTGGCGCGTTCGGGGCGCGCGTCCTCGCGCAGCCTCACCGCTTGCCCGCCACTGAGCACGGCACGGCTGCCGGCGGTGAGCCGCAAGGTGCCGTAACCATCGGCATCGGCCTCCAGCAGGCCCGCCGCCAGCAGCTGGCGGAATACCGAGCGCCACTGCTTGTCGTCGAGGTCCGCGCCGATGCCGAAAGTGCTCAGCCGATGATGGTCGAGGCTGAGCACGCGCTCGGTTTCCTCGCCGCGCAGCACGTCGATGACATGGCCGGAGCCGAAGCGCTGGCCGGTGCGGTAGACCGCCGACAGCGCCTTTTGCGCGGGCACCGTGGCGTCCCAGGTCTTCGGCGGCGCGAGGCAATTGTCGCAGTGGCCGCAGGCGCCCGGATGCGTCTCGCCGAACGCGCCGAGCAGGCGCTGGCGCCGGCAGCCGGTGGTCTCGGCGTAGGCCAGCAGGGATTCCAGCTTCTGCCGCTCGACCCGCTTGCGCTCGTCGGCCGACTCGGACTGCGCGATCATCTGGCTCATCGTCACCACGTCGGACAGGCCGTAGATCATCCACGCCTCGGCCGGCAGGCCGTCGCGGCCGGCGCGGCCGGTCTCCTGGTAATAACCCTCGATGCTGCGCGGCAGGTCCAGGTGCGCCACGAAGCGCACGTCCGGCTTGTCGATGCCCATGCCGAACGCGACGGTGGCGACCATCATCACGCCGTCCTCGCGCAGGAATCGCTTCTGGTTCGCGGCCCGCGTCGCGGCGTCGAGCCCGGCGTGGTACGGCAGCGCCTCGACCCCCATCTCGGCCAACCAGCTGGCGGTGTCGTCCACCTTGCGCCGACTGAGGCAGTAGACGATGCCGGATTCGCCCTGGTGGCCCTGCAGGAATTCGCCGAGCTGGCGCTTGGCGTTGTGGCGCAGGCCGACCCGGTAGCCGATGTTCGGGCGGTCGAAGCTGGAGACGAACTGCCGCGCATCCTGCAGCGACAGCCGCTCGACGATCTCCGCGCGGGTGCGCGGGTCGGCGGTGGCGGTGAGGGCGATCCGCGGCACCTGCGGGAAACGCTGGTGCAGGACCGCCAGCTCGCGGTATTCGGGACGGAAGTCGTGGCCCCACTGCGACACGCAGTGCGCCTCGTCGATCGCGAACAGCGCCACCTCGGTGCGTTCGAGCTGGCCGAGGAAGCGCGGCGTGAGCAGCCGCTCGGGCGCCACGTAGAGCAGGTTCAGCTCGCCGGCCAGCAGTTGCCGCTCGACCTCGCGCTGCTCCTCGGCGCCCAGGCTGGAGTTGAGATACGCGGCGGCCACGCCCGCCTCGCGCAGCGCGTCGACCTGGTCCTGCATCAGCGCGATCAGCGGCGACACCACGATGCCGGTGCCCTGCCGCAGCAGCGCGGGAATCTGGTAGCACAACGACTTGCCGCCACCGGTCGGCATCAGCACCAGCGCATCGCCGCCTTCGGCGAGGTGATCGACCACGGCCTGTTGCTGGCCACGGAACGTGGGGTAACCAAAAACGCTTTGCAGCAGATCGACGGCGGTGGGATTCATCGGCGACATGCTAGCAAACCGCCGCCCCCGGCCTGTCGGCGCGTGCCGTCCGCGCTGTCAACCATCGCCGGGAAAGTCTGCCGGTGAACACCGGCCTGCGCTCAGCGGCGCATGAAGAAATCCCGGAACGCCGCGACGGTGCGCTCGATGCCGTCGTCGTCGATGTCCAGATGCGTGACCAGGCGCAAGGTCGGCAGGTAGCCGATGCTGATGCGGATGCCCGCCTGGCGCAGGTGCGCGTCCAGCTCGCGCAGGCGCGGCGCCGGCACGTCGATGAAGACCATGTTGGTGTGCTGGCCGAGCAGGTCGATGCCGCCGACCTCGCGCAGGCAGCCGGCCAGGTAGGCGGCGCGGCGATGGTCGTCGGCCAGTCGTGCCACATGGTGATCCAGTGCGTGCAGGCCCGCGGCCGCCAGCATGCCGGCCTGCCGCCAGCCGCCGCCGGTCACCTTGCGCCAGCGCCGCGCCTTGTCGATCAGGGCGTGCGGGCCGACCAGCACCGAACCCACCGGCGCGCCGAGCCCCTTGGACAGGCAGATCGACACCGTGTCGAAATGGCCGGCGATCGCGCGCGGCGGCACGCCGCAGGCCACCGCCGCGTTGAACAGTCGCGCGCCATCCAGGTGCAGGCCCAGGCCATGGGCGCGCGCCAGCTCATGCGCGCCGGCCAGGTAGTCCAGCGGCAGGCTGCGGCCATGCCAGGTGTTTTCCAGCGCCAGCAGGCGGGTACGCGCGAAATGCGGATCGAGCGGCTTGATTGCCGCCTCGACCTGCGCCAGCGGCAACGAACCGTCCGCGGCCTGCACGATCGGCTGCGGCTGGATCGAGCCCAGCACCGCCGCGCCGCCGCCCTCGAACTTGTAGGTATGGGCATCCATGCCGACCAGGTACTCGTCGCCACGTTCGCAATGCGCCAGCAGCGCCAGCAGGTTGGACTGCGTGCCGCTGGGGACGAACAGGCCGGCGTCGAAACCGAGCTCGCCGGCGAGCCGCTGCTGCAGCACGATGACGGTGGGGTCTTCGCCGTAGACGTCGTCGCCGACCTCGGCCGCCAGCATCGCCGCGCGCATGGCGGCGGTGGGCCGGGTGACGGTATCGCTGCGCAGGTCAACAAGACTCGTGGCGGTCGACGGCATGGCGGGTATTCCCTCGGGTGGGCAGGACGCAGGACGTCGCGGAGGCGGCCAACGCCGCCGCGCCTAAGGTAGCGAAAACCGCGGCGGCTTTGCGCACCTGCCAACGGAACGGCCGCCTGCATTCCCTGATCGGGCGCCCGGCGATGCGCCGCCGGGGTCGCCACCCAGCCGGGCAAACGGCGGCGTAACAAGAGGCTACGCAGGCCTGTGATATGGTCCGCCGCCGCTGCCCGCCCCGACCCTGGTCGCGCCGGTGCCCGGCACTCACCCCTTCGAACCCTTGCCAGCCCGGAACCCGCCAAGCCGATGACCAACAGCACTTTTTGGCTGGCCGTGGGTTTTGCCGGACAGGCGCTGTTCGGCATGCGCTTTTTCGTGCAGTGGCTGCACAGCGAATCGCGGCGCAAGAGCATCATCCCGCTGACCTTCTGGCACCTCAGCGTCGCCGGCGGCGTGGTGCTGCTGGCCTATGCGATCCACCGGCGCGAGCCGGTGTTCATCGTGGGCGAAACCGTGAGCCTGATGATTTTCCTGCGCAACCTGCAATTGCTCCGCAGAAAGACCGATTGACGCCCCCCCAGTCCCGCTTGAACGCCCTTTCCGAAGAATCCCACCGCATGCCCGGCACCTACGCATCCCCCCTGTCCCCGCCTCCACTCCAGCCGCAGCGGAACCGTTCCGCCCTGATCTGGCTGTTCTGCCTGTCCCTGCTGCTCGGTTTCGCGTTCCAGGGCACGCGCGGCATGTGGAACACCGACGAGGGGCGCTATACCGAAAACGCGCTGCAGATGGTCGATTCGGGCAACTACCTGGTGCCGGCCTACGGCAGCGACCGCCTCAACTTCACCAAGCCGCCGATGCACTACTGGGCGATCGCCGCGTCGGTGAAGGCCTTTGGTCCCAACGAGTGGGCGGTTCGGGCGCCCAATGTGCTGGCTTTCGCGCTCACCGCCCTGCTGCTGTGCCTGATGGGAGAGCAGCTGATGCTGCGCAGGCCCTGGCTGCCGGGCCTGGTCTACGTGCTGACGCTGGCGCCGCTGATCGCCGCCAACGTGGTCAGCACGGACACGCTGCTGACGCTGTTCGAGGCACTGGCCATGTTCGGCTTCGTATCGGCGCGGATGGGGCCGCCCGCGCGGGCGCGCCGTGGCTCGATCCACCTGATGTGGCTGGGCTTCGGCCTGGCGTTCCTGACCAAGGGGCCGCCCGGGCTGCTGCCCCTGCTGGCGATCGTCCCGTTCATCGCCAAACGCGATGGCTGGCGCGCGCTGGGTCGCCTCTTCCCGCTGGGCGGCCTGCTCGTCTTCATGCTGAGCGGTTTCCTCTGGTACCTCGTGGTGATCCTGCGCTACCCGGGACTGCTGCACTATTTCGTCTACGTCGAGGTCTACCAGCGCATCCTGACGTCCGCCCAGCACCGCAACCCGCAGTGGTACGGCTGGCTGGTCGCCTACGGGCCGGTGTTCGCCTTTGCCAGCATGCCATGGACCCTGGAGCTGCTGCGCGGGCTGAACCGCGCCCGCTCCATCGCGCGCTGGCGCCAGTGGTGGCGCGACGCCTCCGCGCCGTTGCTGCTGGCGCTGTGGTTTGCCTTGCCCTTGCTGGTCCTGTGCGTCTCGCGCTCGCGGCTGCCGGTGTACGCGCTGCCGCTGTTCCTGCCGCTGTCGCTGATGCTCGCGCTGCAGCTGGACAGCCGCGTCGACCTGGCCCGCACGCGCCAGCGGGTCCTGCTGGGGTTCTGGATCGTGGTGCTGATCGTGCTCAAGGGCGCCGGCAGCCTCTACCTGAAGTCGCCCGCGGACAGCCGCGTGCAGGCGCGCCAGCTGGACGCGACCGCCGCCGGCAACGGCTACGCCGCGCTGGCCTTCGTGCAGAAGACCGATGACCACGTCGGGATCGAGGAACACACGCCCTGGGGCGTGCGCCTGTATCTGCACAAGCCCATCGTCGGCATCGCCTGGAGCAAGCCGGACAGTGGCGAGCGCCTGTGCGCCACGCTGCGCGAGTACGGCAGTGTGCTGGTGGTGATCGACCCCGGCATCGCATCGGATGCGTTCGGCGCGGCCGTCCAGCGGTGCCGCCCGCAGGCCGTGCTGGATCTTGGCCCCTGGCAGCATCACCAGGTGGTGCTGCTCCGCCGCTGACCCAGCGCACCATGTCACATGGCGCACCGGCGGCTCCGCTGCGGTTATGCTTCGCACCATGCCGGGCGCGCCATGATGGCCGACAGGGACGGATCCGGGAGAGCGTGTGCGGCAAGATGCCGAGCGCCGGGCTGGCGACCCCGGCGAGCGGGCATCGCTGCCGGGCCTCCTTTCCCCGGAGCATCACCACCGACACCCACCGCCATCGCCGCGCGGCTTCCCTGGCGTCCTCCCAACAGGCAACGAGATCATGTGTGGAATTTGCGGGACCGCGGCGCCAGGCCAGCCTGCCGACACCCTGCTGCTGGCCGACAGGACCGCGCGCATGCTGGCGCAACTGGCGCATCGCGGGCCCTCCGGCGGTACCCAGCGCGACTGCGGCCAGGCGGTGATGGCGGCCAATCGGTTGACGATCCGCAGCACCGGCGACGACCAGCCGCCGCTGATGGAAGCGGCCGGCGGCATCGTGGTGGTTTGCAACGGCGAGATCGACAATCACCGCGAACTGCGCGGCTGGCTGGAGCAGCGCGGCCACCGCTTCGATCGCAGCACCGACGTGGCAGTCATCGCGCCGCTGTACCTGGAGACCGGGCTGGCCTTTGTCGAACGCCTGCAGGGCGTCTTCGCGCTGGCGATCTGGGACCCGCGCACGCAACAGCTGATCCTCGCCCGCGACCGCGCCGGCGAGCGGCACCTCTACTATGCCCATGCGCCGGACGGCATCACCTGCTTCGCCTCCGAACTGAACGCACTGCAGGCGGCGCACGACGGCCCCGCGGCCGTCGACGCCACCGCGATCGCCGACTATCTCGCCCGCGGCTATTGCCCCGCGCCGGAGAGTCCGATCCGCGGAGCCTGCAAGGTGCGGCCGGGGGAACTCGTCGTCGTCGACGAAAGCGGCGTCACCCGCCAGACCTGGTGGCGCAACCCGATCGGCCGCGTGCCGCACCGGCGCGGGGACGGCGCGGCCTTTGACGACATCTTTCGCGGCGCGGTGAGCCGACAGAGCGAGGCCGACGTCGACTACGGCGTGCTGCTGAGCGGCGGCGTCGATTCCGCCCTGCTCACCGCCGTGGTGCGCAGCGTCCGGCCCGACAAGCACCCCACCGCCTACAGCATCCGTTTCAACGAGGCCTCCTTCGACGAAGGGCAGCAGGCCGCCGAGGTGGCGCAGTTGCTCGATTGCCCCTTCGTGCCGGTGACGGTCGCGGCGCAGGACGTGCCGGCCACGCTGAAGGAGCTGATTGCCGGCACCGGCGAACTGATCGCCGACCCCGCCTGGGTACCGCTGGCGCTGGTCGCCCGCCGCGCCGCGCAGGACGTGCGCATGGCCCTGGCCGGCGAAGGTGCCGACGAATTGTTCGGCGGCTATCCCACCTATCTCGGCGCGCGCCTGGCCGGCCACTACGCCGCGCTTCCCGCGATCGTGCGCGATGCCTTCCGTAGCCTGGTCGAGCGGCTGCCGACCAGCGACCGGAAGGTGGCGATCTCCTTCCTGCTCAAACGCTTCGTGCAGGGACAGGAGCTCGACGGCCTGGCCAGGCACCTGCTGTGGACCGCCAGCATCCGCCCCGACGTGGTGCAGCGGCTCGGCATGCAAGCTTCCGCCGCGCCGCCGGCCCAGGGCCTGGACGAGCTGCTCGACGAGGTGCAGTTGCATGACTTCTCGCAATCCCTGCCCGAGGCGCTGCTGGTCAAGGCCGATCGCGGCGGCATGCTGCACGCGCTGGAAATCCGCGCCCCGTTCCTGGACCAGGCGGTGATCGATTTCGCCGCCACGCTGCCGCCCCACGAGCGCGTGCGCGGCCTGCACACGAAGGTCTTCCTCAAGCGCTACGCGCGGCGCTACCTGCCCCGTTCGGTGGTGTACCGGCGCAAGCGCGGCCTGTCCGTGCCGCTTGCCAGCTGGCTGCGCGGGCCCCTGCTCGACTGGGCGCAGGCGCGACTGGCCAGCCCGGTACTTGGCGATGCCGGCATCGACCATCGGGTCGCCCTGGCGCTGCTGGACGAGCACCGGGCCAGGCACAGCGATCATTCGCGCGCGCTGTGGACCCTGATCGTGCTCAGCGAGTGGCTCGAATGGGCGGCACGACCCGTGGCCGAAGCGCCCCTCGCCCGCGGCGCACCCGCGACGACGCAGGTCGCACTCGCCTGACCTAACCGGCCCGTGCGGCTCAGCCGTCGCTGCCGAGCTGGCGACGCTCGCGCAGGCGGAACTGCAGGTTGCGCAGGTAGACCAGCAAGCCGCCGGCCTGGCCCACGATGAATACCGGATCGCGCTTGTAGATCGCGTACGCCAGCAGGATCGCCCCGCCGAGCAGGCTGGCGTACCAGAACGCCATCGGAATCACGCTGCGTTTCCTGCGCTCGCTGTAGAACCACTGCAGCAGGAAACGCCCGACGAACACCACCTGGCCGGCCAGGCCGACCACCAGCCAGATTGAACTCGATGCGATGCTCATGGTGTTCCGCATGTAAGGGGCAGGCCCGGGTTTTGCGCCCGGCGCGGGGTTACGGGGCAGCGCGGGCGTGGATCCGGCACCGTCAGCGACGGCGGCGGAAATACAGCCACGCCGACAGCGACAGGATCGTGGCGGGAAGCAGGTTGGCCAGCATCGGCCCGATCCCGTAGACGATGGCGAAGTTCACGATCACCCGTTGCAGGAAATACCAGGCGACCGCCAGCAGCATACCAATGAAAATGCGCTTGCCCAGCCCACCCGAGCGCAAGGTGCCGAACGCGAACGGCATCGCGCACAGCACCAGCACCAGCACGTTGAGCGGATAAAACACCCGCGCCCAGAACGCCACCGCATAGCTGGCCGGGCTCTCGCCGTTGCTTTCCAGGTAGGTCATGTTGCGGTACAGGTCGCGCATCGACAGGTGTTCGGGCTGGATCGCCGACTGCGCCAGCACCTGCGGATTGAGGCTGGACTGCCAGCGCTCGGTCGGCAGCAGCGTGGTGTGCACGCCCTGCGCGTCGAGCGTGCTCCTGCGCACGCCGTGCATGATCCACTGGTGGCCGTCGTGCTCGGCCGTCTTCGCCCATTCGAAGCGGCTCAGTTGCCCGTCCGGGGTCAGCGTGAACACGCGCACGTCGGTCAGCTGCACGCTGCCGGCAACGCTGCCGACGCGCAGCACCGCGCCGCGCGCATTGATGATGTTGTCGCCGTCGCGCGCCCACAGGCCGCTGCTGGTCGAGCCGAGCGAGGAGGCCCGCATGCGCAGATCCATCGCCTGCGCCTGCTGATCACCCCACGGCGCCAACGTCTCGCCGAGGATCACCACGCCCACCACCAGTATCGCCACCACACCCGCCGCCGACGCGGCGATCCGCAGGCGCGACAAGCCCGCCGCCCGCAGCGCCGTCAATTCGCCGCTGGCGGCTAGGCCGCCAAGCCCGAGCAGGCCGCCGATCAAGGCCGCGTTGCCGAACATCTCGTAGGCGCGGCGCGGCAAGGTCACCAGCACGTACAGCACCGCGTTGCTTGCCGTGTAACCGTTGCGCCCGACATGGGCCAGCTGCCGCACCAGCTGCGTGCTCGCCTGGAATCCGGTCAACACCAGCCAGGCGGTCAGCACCGCGCCGAGCATGCTCAGCGCGACCAGCCAGTCGACCCGCTTGATGGTCGGGACGGCGAACGGGAAACCGCGTGCACGCCCGCTCACGCCAGCGCCCTCGCGGACGGCTTGCGCGCGCTGTATTGCCTGCGCAGCAGCCACAGCGCCAGCCCCAGGCCCAGCAGGTGCAGCAGCCACATCGACTCCTGGTTGTGCCAGTGGCCCTTGCCGATCTGCGCGCGGCACAGCATCAGCAGCAGGAAATACAAGTAGAACAGCGCCACCGCCAGCATCAGCCGGCCGTAGCGCGGCTCCCGCGGGTGCTGTCGCGACAGCGGCAAGGCCAGCAGCAGCAGCACCAGGGTCATCGGCGCGGCGCTGAGGCGCCAGGCCAACTCGGCGCGCGCCGTCGGGTCATCCGAGCGCGCCAGGGTCAGGCTGTCCTGCCCGTAGATCTGGTCGTCGTCCGACCCGTCCGGCTGCACCGCCGACAGCGAGGTGTCGTTGCCCTCGTACTGCATCCGCCGCCAGTTGTCGCCGCCCAGCGGCACGTCGTATTGCCAGCCGTGGCGGAACGCGATGAAGCGGCCGCTGCCGTCGCTGTCCTGGTACAGCTCGCCGCTGGCGGCGGTGATGATCCGCAGGTGCGCCGGGCCGCCCTTGCTGCTGCGATCGCCGGCGACAAACGTATTGCCCAACTTGCGACCGTCGCTGCTGAGGCGGTCCACGAAGATGACGCCGCCCTTGCCCGGCAGGTCGGTAAAACGCCCCGCGTCCAGGCCGGCGGCAACCACCGAGCGGTTCGCCGCCGCCACCATGGCGTCGCTGGTGCGCACCGCCCACGGCCCGAGCCACAGCGACACCGTCGCGGTGAGCGTGAACAGCACCATGCCCAGCAGCAGCACCGGCCGCAACAGCCCGGCCGGCCCCATGCCGGAGGAAGCCAGCACGTGCATCTCGCTCTCGCGATACATGCGCCCCAACCCCATCAGCACGCCGACGAAGCTGGCCAGCGGCATCATGCTGGCGAGCCCGCTGAGGGTCTGCAGCCCCAATACCTGGAACATCACGCTCGCCGGAAAGCTACCGTTGGCGACCTGCTGCAGCACCTTGGCGAACGCGCTGCCGACGACGATCACCAGCAGCACCGCCACCGTGGCCGCCACGGTCTGCGCCAGTTCACGCAGGAAATACCGGTCGAGAATGCTCAGCATGCGATAAACTTGTCCGCTTACCCGCCAACCGATCGGGTTGGCAAACCGCAAGTCTAGCCTGTCCGGCCATGGCCGGGCTCATGCAGGAAACGCCCGATGACACTTCAGTTCAGCCTTGCCACCGCCGCTCCGGAAACCATTGACAGCGCATGCATCCTGGTCGGCGTGTACGAACACGGGGTGCTGTCCAGCGCCGCCGCTCGGGTGGACAGCGCCACCGACGGCCTGATCAAGCGCCTGGTCGACGCCGGCGACATCAGCGGCAAGGCCGGCAGCAGCAACCTGCTGTTCGCCCCGGCCGGCATCAACGCCAGGCGCGTGCTGGTGCTGGGCCTGGGCGCGCAAAAATCGTTCGACGCCGCGCGCTTCCAGAAAGTGAACGTCGAGGCGGCGCGTGCGCTGGGCCGCGTGCCGGTGGACGGCGCCACCTCCTACCTGACCGAACTCGACGTGAGCGGTCGTGACAGCGGCTGGCGCGTGCGCGTGGCCGCGCTGGCCAGCGACTATGCCGCCTACCGCTACACCGCCACCTTCAAGCCGCGCGACAAGAGCAAGCAGCCCGAGCTGGCCACGCTGGCGTTTGCCGCCGGCGACGACGCCCGGGCCGGTCTGGACCAGGCCGTCGCCATTGCCGAAGGCGTGCGCTTCGCCCGCGAGCTGGCCAACCTGCCGCCCAACATCTGCAACCCGGCGTGGATCGCCTCGCAGGCGCAGGCCTTTGCCGAGGCCCAGGCCAACACCAGCTGCCGCGTGCTCGATCACGTCGAGATGGAGCAGCTCGGTTTCGGATCGCTGCTGGCCGTGGCCCGCGGCTCGGTCAACAAGCCCAAGCTGGTGGTGCTGGAATACAAGGGCGGCAGCGAAGGCGACAAGCCGTACGCCTTCGTCGGCAAGGGCGTCACCTTTGATTCCGGCGGCATCAGCCTCAAGCCCGGCCCGGGCATGGAGGAGATGAAGTTCGACATGGGTGGCGCCGCCGCCGTCCTCGGCGCCTTCGTCGCCGCGGTGAAGATGGGCCTCAAGCTCAACCTGGTCTGCGTGGTGCCCGCGGTCGAGAACATGCCCGACGGCGACAGCTACCGGCCCAGCGACGTGCTGACCAGCCTGTCCGGCCTGACCATCGAAGTGCTCAACACCGACGCCGAGGGCCGCCTGATCCTGTGCGACGCGCTGACCTGGACCGCCCGCACCTTCCAGCCGCAGGCGATGGTCGACGCCGCCACCCTCACCGGCGCCTGCGTGATCGCGCTGGGCAAGCATGCGTCCGCGGTGATGAGCAAGCACGACGACCTCGCCGCCGAACTGGTCGCCGCCGGCGAGGAAACCCTCGACCGCGCCTGGCGCCTGCCGCTGTGGGACGATTATCAGGCCCAGCTCGAATCCGGCTTTGCCGACGTCGCCAACATCGGCGGCAAGAGCGCCGGCGCGATCACCGCGGCCTGCTTCCTGTCGCGCTTCACCGAAGGCCAGCGCTGGGCCCATCTGGATATCGCCGGCACTGCCTGGGAAGAAGGCCGCAAGGGCCTGGCCACCGGCCGCCCGGTGAACTTGCTGGTGCAGTGGCTACTCGATCAGAGCAAGAAGTGAGTGAACAGGAGTGATGAGTGAGCAGGAGCAGGCAACTGCCGCCGACTCACCTCACCCCCGCTCCTCCTCTCGTTTTCCACTCATCTCCACTCGTTCCTCGCCTTATGCCCCGCGCCGATTTCTACCTGATCGACAAGCCCCGCTTTCGCGAGCAGCCCTTGCTGCTGGTGTGCGAGCTGGCGAAGAAGGCGCTTGCCGCGCGGCAGCCCACGCTGATCCTGGCGCGCGACCACGAGCAGGCGCATGAGCTGGACGAACTGCTGTGGGCGTTCGACGACGACGCGATGATTCCGCACCAGCTGGCCGGCGACGACGACGACGACGAGACCGCCGTGCTGATCGTGCCCCCCGGCGTCGACACCGCCGATCGTCCGCTGCTGATCAACCTGCGCGATGCCTGCCCCGGCGGCCGCTACCAGCGCGTGCTGGAAGTGGTGGCCGCCGACCCGGCCGCCCGCGACGGCTCGCGCGCACGCTGGCGCGAATACCAGCGGCTGGGTTTCGAACTGCACAAGAACGACATGTAGCTCAGGCCGGTTCGGCCTCGACCGGATCGGCCGAACCGACCATCCTCGCCAGCGCGTCGCCAAGCTGCTCGCCGGTCAGCGGCTTGCGCAGGAAACCGTCCATTCCCGCCGCCTGCGCGCGCGCCTCGTCCTCGCCGCCCGAACGCGCCGTCACCGCCACGATCGGCAGGTGCGCGCCGGCACGCTCGCGCTGGCGGATCAGCCGCGCCACCTGGAAACCGTCCACCCCCGGCAGGTCCAGGTCCAGCAGCACCGCGTCGAAGCTGCC
>JAGWMU010000126.1 GCA_028873095.1 Pseudomonadota bacterium
GTCAATTACCTGGGCGCGCCGGACAACGGCGTGATCCTGGTCGGCTATCTCGGCAGCTGGCTGATGGCCGGCACGTTCATCGCGATCGGCGCCTGCATGTCGGCGCTGACCCGCAGCCAGGTGGTCGCGTTCATCCTGACCGCGCTGGTCTGCGTGTTGCTGATCCTGGCCGGACAGCCCCAGGTGATGGATTTCTTTCACGGCACGCTGCCGCGGCAGCTGGTCAACGCGGCGGCGCACCTGAGCATGCTTCGCCATTTCCAGGCGATCGCGCGCGGCGTGCTGGATCTGCGCGACTTGCTGTACTTCCTGCTCAGCATGGTCGGCTGGCTGATTGCCGGCGTGCTGTTGCTCGACCTGAAACGGACGCGCTGACGCCATGGCCCGCCTGCATCTTTCCCGCCTGCTCGCCACCCCGCTGCATCTCACCCGGCGGCTCGCCCTGTGGGCCCGGCTGGTACTGCTGGTGCTGCTGATCGTGCCGCTGATCGTGACCAGCGGGCGCTGGCTGCATGTGTCGCGCTTCGACCTCACCGCCGACCGGCTGTACACGCTGGCGCCCGGCACGCTGCATATCATCGATACCTTGCATCGGCCGCTGAAACTCACCCTGTATTTCTCCGAACACGCCACCCGGGATCTTCCGCAGTTGCGCAGCTACGAGCAGCGCGTGCGCGAAATGTTGCAGGAGATGGCCGCCCGCTCGCATGGCCGCATCCGCCTGCAGGTGATCGATCCGGTGCCTTACTCCGACGACGAGGCCAGCGCCGAAGGCAGCGGCCTGACGCCGGCCAACGGCGGCAGCAACGGCGAGCGGGTCTTCTTCGGTCTGGCCGCAAGCGCCATGTCGGGCCATGCCGACGATGGCGCCGCGGAGGACCGCGTGGTGGAAAAGTCGCTGGCGATCCCGTTCTTCGACCCGGCCCGCGAAGCGTATCTCGAGTACGACATCGTCAAGCTGCTGTATGAACTGAACCAGTCGAGCAAGCCGCTGGTCGGCGTGATCAGCTCGCTGCCGGTCATGGGCGAACCCGCGCTCGGCGAGCAGCCCTGGACGGTGATGCAGCAGCTTGGCCAGCTGTTCGACCTGAGGACGCTGGACCCGGCCACGCTGCAGCACATCGACGGCCACATCAAGGTGCTGCTGCTGATCCATCCGCGGAACCTGTCGACCGATGCGCAGTATGCGGTCGACCAGTACGTGCTGCACGGCGGGCATCTGGTGGTGTTCGTCGATCCCGACGCCGAGCTCGAAACCGCCTCGTTTGCCGCCGATGCCGGCGGGCTGCCCGACAGCAGCTCCGACCTTCCGCGCCTGTTCCGTGCCTGGGGGGTCGTCTACGATCCGCACAAGGTCGTGCTGGATCGCGCCCGCGCGCTGCCGATCGAACTGGCCGGCAGCAACTTCAATCATCCGGCGATGCTCGCGCTTGGCGCGCAGGAGCTCAACCACAACGACGTGGTCACCGCCAGCCTGCAGCGGATCAACGTGGCCACCATCGGTTATTTCGATCTGGCGCCCAACGCGCGCACGCGCCTGATACCGTTGCTGCAGAGCAGCTCCGACGCCGAGGTGGTGTCGACCCGGCGGGTGCTGGCGGCGAGCAGCGACCCCACCCTGCTGTTGCAGGACTACAAGCCGGACGATGCCCATTATGTGCTGGCGGCGAGACTGCGCGGGCCGTTCGTGAGCGCGTTTCCGGAACGCGCGGGCCAGCCGGGGCATCTGGCCGCTTCCGTTCCGCAGTCCAAGGTGATTCTGGTGGCCGATACCGACCTGCTCAGCGATCGGCTGTGGGTCGAGCCGCAGACCGCGCTCGGCCAGACCATGATGCAGGCGTTCGCCAACAACGGCGATTTCGTCACCAACCTGGTCGACAACCTCAGCGGGTCCTCGGCGTTGCTGTCGATACGCGGACGCCCCACCTCGCAGCGTCCGTTCACCCGGGTGCAGGCGCTGCGCAACGTGGCCGACCAGAAGTTTCTGCAGAAGGAGCGTGAGCTGCAGCAGGAACTGCTCGATACCCGGCAGCGCCTGGACGAACTGCAGCCGGCCAAGGGCGATCAGGCCAGCAGGATCACGGCCGAGCAGCGCCACGAAATCGAGCAGTTCCGCCAGCGCCAGCTGGGCATCAACAAGGAACTGCGCAACGTGCAGCACCAGCTCAATGCCGAGATCGATGCGCTGGGAATGCGGCTGAAGTTCATCAACATCGTGCTGGTGCCGGCGCTGGTCGCGCTGCTCGGCCTGCTGTACGGCTGGCGGCGCACCCGACGCAGCCGCCAGCGCACATGAGGAGCGGCAAGCCGCTACCCGGAGCGCCCGCGGGGCACTATGCTTGGCGCCCGCTGGCGGCCGCCGGCGCGGGCGCCGGTGCGGTGAAGTGATGGCAACGTTGTTGAAATGGGTCGTGCCGTGGGAGTTTTCGTGGGTGTTCCTCGCGACCTTCCTGCTGGCCTGCGTGCTGTATCTGCGCGGCAGCCGCCGGTCGCGGGTGGGTCTCGCCCGCCAGTTGGCGTTCTGGGCCGGCATGGCGATCATCTATCTGTCGCTGCACACCTATCTCGACTACTACGCCGAGCACGAGTTCTTCGTGCACCGCCTGCAACAGCTGCTGCTGCATCATCTGGCGCCGTTGCTGATCGTCGCCGCGTATCCGGCCGGCACGTTGCGTGCCGGCTTGCCGCTGCACTGGCGGGCGAGGGTGCTGCGGCCGTTGCAACGGTCGTGGCCGTGGCGGCTGACCATGGGCGTCCTGCTCAATCCGACGGTGGCTACGCTGCTGTTCGTGATCTTCGTGCTGATCTGGCTGATACCGCCGCTGCAGACGCTGGCGATGCTGGACTGGCGCGTCTACCGGTTCATGAACTGGACGATGCTGATCAGCGGGTTCGCCTACTGGTCGCTGGTGCTCGACCACCGGCCGCATCCGCCCGGACGTATGCTTGCCGGCATGCGCGTGCTGTCGCCGGTGATCACCATGTCGCCGCAGATTCTCGCCGGCGCCATCGTCACGTTTTCCAAGACCGATCTCTATCCGATCTTCGAGATCTGCGGCCGCGCGTTCACCTTCAACGTGCTGACCGGGCAATTGATCGGCGGCCTGATCACCTGGGTGCCGGCGGCAATGATCGAGACCATCGGCGGCCTGATGGCGCTGCGCCTGTGGCTGGACCTGTCGCGCAGGGGGCGCCTGTCGCGGCGCCAGCCCGTTCGGCCGGTCGCGCAGCCATCCGCCGTCGCCAACCCGTAGGAGCGCACCCTGTGCGCGAATGCTCCTTGCCTCGACCCCGACAAGAGCATTCACGCACAGGGTGCGCTCCTACGAGCCGTCATCCAGGGCATTGGCGGGGCGTGCGATGAAGTCGGTGGCCAGCGTGCTGCCATCGGTGAACTGCAGCAGCACGGCGATCGTGTCGCCGGGTTTCACCGGCCTGCGGGCCCGCATCAGCATCAGGTGGTAACCCGCCGGGGCCAGCACGGCCTTGCCATGCGCCGGGATCTCCAGCGCATCGACCATCGTCATGCGACTCATGCCGCCGGCGGTGGAGCTGTGGTGCAACATCACCTCGGCATAGGCCGTGCTGCTGGCGCCGCTGAGCGCGACCGCCTGGCCGCCGCGGTTTTCCAGCGTGACGTAGGCGCTGGCGGGAAGGTTGCCGGGCAGCACGCGGATCCACGCATGACTGGCATGGATCTGCCCGGCGGCCGTGGCATGCACCCCGCCGGCCAGCAGCAGGCCGGCGAGCAGCAGTGTCATCGAATGTGGCTTCATGGCGCGACTCCGGTGTCCAGCAGCAGATGCAGGTCGTGCACGAGGTCATCCTGCGAGTCGGCCGGCGTGGCCAGCACGCGCGGGTTGCCGGCGCGGTCGAAGACATAGATGGCCGAGCTGTGGCTGACCTCGTAGTTGCCGTCGCCGGCGGACGGCTCGCGGGTGAACGATGCGCGGTAGCGCTTGACCAGGGCTTCGACGTCGCCGGCCGACCCGGTCAGGCCGACGGCGCGGGGGTCGAATGCGTTGACGTAGGCATGCAGCACCGCCGGCGTGTCGCGGGCCGGATCGACGCTGACGAACAGGATGCGCGCGCCGTCGGCGAGCTTGCCCAGGCGCTGCATCACCACGTGCAGGTGCGCCAGGGTCAGCGGGCAGACGTCCGGACAATGGGTGTAGCCGAAATAGAGCAGCACCACCTTGCCGCGATAGTCGGCGGCGGAAACCGACCGGCCCTGATCGTCGGTGAGCGTGAACGCGAGCTTGGGCATGTGGCCGGTGATATTGGTCAGCCGCAAGGGCAGCGGCGCGATCCGCTGGCAGCCGCCCAGCAGCAGGCCGAGGACAAGCAGCAACAGCAGGGTGGGGCGCGGCAGGCAGCGGGACTTCATGCGAGAATCCGGGTGATCGATGCTGTTTAGCATACGACAGCGGTGGCGACGCATGGTTCGCCGGGCGAGGGACACGGCCATTTCGCGACGAACTTTCAACAGGCGTGCCGGCGTGCTGGTTGGCGTGGCCGGCGCCAGCGCGGTGCTGCTGGGCGCATTCGGCGCGCATGCGTTGCGCGGGTTGCTCGATGCGCGGCACCGCGAGCTGTGGCATACCGCGGTGAACTACCACGCATGGCATGCGCTGGCGCTGGCTCTTGCAGTCGGCACGGGACATGGCCGCAGCGGACGACTGGCCGTTGGCGCATTCGCCGCCGGCATCGTGTTGTTCAGCGGCAGCCTTTACGCGCTGGCGCTCGGTGCGCCGCCCTGGACCGGGATCATCACGCCGTTCGGCGGCATGGCGTTCGTGACCGGCTGGATCGCCCTGGGTTGGTCGCTGCGTTCTCGTACGGACTGACATCCGCGCCGCGGGTTTGCCGGCACGCGGACGCGTCGTGCTTGCAGCGGCGTTTCGGCCGCGCGTGGAGCCTTGAGCCGGCACAGCGGCGACGGCCGTTCCAGTTCCGGTCAACGATGCATCGCGAGGAGGAGATCATGCAATCGACGGGTTTTTCACATTGGCTGGTGGTGCTGGTGGAGTCGTTTGCCGCCGGCGCGCTGCTGCTGCTGGGGCTGCTGGTCGTGCTGCTGCTGGTGACCTGGGTGGCCGATCGCCGGCAGACCGCCAATTCGGTGTTGCGCAACTTTCCGGTGGTCGGTCATTTCCGCTACGGCTTCCTTCGCCTGGGCGAGTTTTTCCGGCAATACCTGTTCGCCAGCGATCGCGAGGAACTGCCGTTCAGCCGGGCCGAACGCGTCTGGGTGTATCGCGCCGCCAAGAACGCGGAAAACACCAGCGCCTTCGGCTCCACCCGCGACCTGCGGGCGGAGGGCGTGCCGTTCTTCGTCAACGCCGCGTTTCCGGCGCTGGGCGACCATCACGTGCAGCCGAAACCGGTGCGCATCGGGCCGTATGCGCGCGAGCCGTACGATCATGCCGCGTTCTTCAACATCTCGGCGATGAGCTTCGGCGCGCTGTCGGCACCGGCGGTGCGTGCGCTGTCGATCGGGGCGGCGAAGGCAGGCATCTGGCTGGACACCGGCGAGGGCGGGCTGGCGCCGTATCACCTGGAGGGCGGTTGCGACATCGTGTTCGAGATCGGCACGGCCAAGTACGGCGTGCGCACGAGCGACGGCCGGCTCGACGACGACAAGCTCAGGGCGGTATGCGCGCACCCGCAGGTGAAGATGGTCAGCATCAAGCTCGGCCAGGGCGCCAAACCGGGCATGGGCGGTTTGCTGCCGGCGGCCAAGGTGACGCCGGAGATCGCGGCGATCCGGGGCATCCCGGTGGGGCAGGATTCGCAGAGCCCGAACCGGCATCTGGACATCGCCAACGTGCCGGAGCTGCTGGATGCGATCGCGCACATCCGCGAGCTCGGCGGCAAGCCGGTCGGCTTCAAGGCCGTGTTCGGCAGCATGGCGTGGATCGGGCAGCTGTGCGACGAGATTTACCGGCGCGGCATCGAAAGCGCGCCGGATTTCATCATCGTCGACGGCTCCGAGGGCGGTACCGGCGCGGCACCGCAGACGCTGATGGAGGGCGTCGGGCTGCCGCTGCACGAGGCGCTGCCCGAATTGCTCAACACGCTGATCGCACGGGGCCTGCGCCAGCGCGTCAAGGTGATCTGCTCGGGCAAGTGCATCACCGCCTACGACGTGGCGTGGGCGCTGTCGGTGGGTGCCGATTTTGTCAATTCCGCGCGCGGCTTCATGCTGGCGCTGGGCTGCATCCAGTCGCTGCAGTGCAACCGCAACACCTGCCCCACCGGCATCACCACGCAGAACCCGAAGCTACAGCGCGGGCTGGTGGTCACCGACAAGAGCGAGAAGGTGTGCCACTACGCGAAGAACGTGATGCGCGAGGTCGGCATCATCGCCCACAGCTGCGGCGTGGAGGATCCGCGCCAGCTCGACCGCAGCCACTGTCGCGTGGTCGGCGACGACGGTCTGTCGATTCCGCTGGAGAAACTGTTTCCCTATCCGCCGGCGCCGCAGGAACCCCACCCGTAGGAGCGCACCCTGTGCGCGAATGCTCTGTGCGGATGTTCGTCGACCAGAGCATTCGCGCACAGGGTGCGCTCCTACGGGGCGGGGGGCATCGCCTGCCAGTGCCCTGCCTGGCGGATCTGCAGCGGCCGGAAGCGCCGCTTGTAGTCCATCTTCGGATGGCCGTCGATCCAGAAACCCAGGTACAGCCACGGCATGCCGCGACGGCGCGCCAGTTCCACCTGCTGCAGGATCGCGTAGGTGCCCAGGCTGCGCGCGGTCTCGGCGGGGTCGTAGAAGGTGTATACCGCCGACAGGCCGTTGAGGCACACGTCGGTGACCGCCACCGCGAGCAGGCGTTCGCCCAGGCGCAGTTCCAGGAACAGCGTGGGACTCCATGGCGCGGTGAGGAAGCGGCGGAAGTCGCTGGCTTCGGCATCGTCCATGCCGCCGCCGGCATGGCGGCTGTGCAGGTAGCGTTCGTACAGGTCGTGACGTTCGAGGTTGTAGCCGGGGGGCGATTCGCTGATGCCGAGATCGGCGTTGCGCCTGAGGCAGCGTTTCTGCGACCGGTCCGGCCGGAAGTTCTCCACGTCGATGCGACAGGGCGTGCAGGCACGGCATTGCGGGCAGTTGGGGAAATACAGGTGGCCGCCGGCCCGGCGAAAGCCGCGCTCCAGCGCCGGGCCGTAGAGCCGGTCGAGCCGCGGCGCGGCCGGGTCGATCACCAGATTCTGCGCCGTGCGCCCGGCGTAATAGCCGCACGGGTGGGGCAGGGTCTGGAACAGCCGGACGGGGTCGGAGCGCATGCCCGATTCTATGCCGGGCCCGGGCCGCCGGCGCAAGGCCGGCGAGCAGCGGTCACACCACGTGCAGGTAACGCAGCACCACCATCGCGAACGCGGCAAGCACCGCCAGCAGCGTGATGCGGCGCACGCGCGCCACGGTGTGCTGGCGCCGGACCATCGGCGAGGGATTGCGTACGGCGGCGAGTTCGTCGCCGTGACGGACCAGCGGCTCGATGCCGATCTCGCGCAGCAAGGCACGTGCCGCGGCGTAGTCGTCGGCGCGGCTGATCCACACCTGCGGCCAGCTGTCGCGATCGTCCCGTTGCTGCGTGTAGCTGAAGCGCTGCCAGGTCGGACGGTTGTAGTTGGACCGGTTGGTCACGGTGGTCTCGATGCCGTGCTCGGCCATCAGGGCGATCACGGTATCGATGTTTTCCTGGCGGGGCGAGGTATAGATCTGGCGCATGCGCGCAGTTTACTGCGAACGGCCAGGAGCCGGTCGGCCGGGCTCCTGGTCGCCGTGCAGACGGATCAGGCCTTCCTGCGCGGTGGAGGCGATCAGCCGGCCGTCGCGGGCGAAGATCTGGCCGCGGGCCAGGCCGCGGCCGCCCTGCGCGGTGGGGCTGTCGAACGAATACAGCAACCATTCGTCCACGCGGAACGGCCGGTGGAACCACAGCGCATGGTCGAGGCTGGCCATCTGCACGTTGTGGGTCATGTAGGAAATGCCGTGCGGCAAGGTGGCGGTGCCGATCAGGTGGAAGTCCGAGGCATAGGCCAGCAGCGCGCGATGCAGGATCGCCGCGTCGCTGATCGGCGCGGTGAGGCGGAACCAGATGTGCTGGATCGGCGGCCGCTTGACCGGATGCAGCTCGTCGCGCGGCCACACCTGGCGAAATTCGAACGGTCCGTCGATGCCCAGCCAGCGTTGCAGCTTCACCGGCAGCCGCTCCAGTTCCTTCGGCTGCAGGTGGCGCATCGGTTCCAGATCGTCCGGCGAAGGCACGTCGGGCATCGAGGTCTGGTGCTCCACGCCGTGCTCCGGCAGCTGGAACGAGACCGAACCATTCAGGATCGGCTGGCCGTGCTGGATCGCCACCACCCGCCGCGACGAAAACGTGCCGCCGTCGCGGGCGCGCTCCACGCTGTAGACGATCGGCGCCTCGATGTCGCCGGCACGCAGGAAATAGGCGTGCAGCGAGTGCGCCTCGCGCGCCGGGTCGACGGTCTGCTGCGCCGCCGCCAGCGCCTGGCCCAGCACCTGTCCGCCAAACACGAACCGGGTGCCGATGTCGCGGCTCTGGCCGCGGAACAGGTTGTCTTCCAGCCGTTCGAGTTGCAGCAGCTCGACCAGTTCGGCGACGTGGGCTTCCCGCATACGGATGTCCTTGAGGTGATGTGATCAACTGGCGATTATAGCGGCCCTTGCCGCCCGGCCCCGGCCGGGGCGCGTCATCTTGGG
>JAGWMU010000127.1 GCA_028873095.1 Pseudomonadota bacterium
CGCTTCGAGCTGGAAGACGGTAGCGTTGTCGAACTGAAAGGCAATGAGCAGGTGGAGTACGACGGCGAAATGCACTCCGCCGCCAATCTCTTCGATGCCTTGAAGGAAGGTTACTACGGCAAGTTCTGACCATCATCGGAGGGGAAAACCATGTCGAGCGTCATCGCAACAGATACGAACAGCAACGCCGCCGCACCGGCCGGCGACGCACCCGCGGCCGCCGCGCCGGCACTGCCGGCCGTGACGCCGCCCGCGCCGGCCGCGGCACCGGCGGCTGCCAAGCCGGCCGCCAAGCCGGCCAAGGCCGCGAAGAAGGCCGCGCCGAAGAAGGCCGCCGCGAAGAAGGCGGCGCCGAAGAAAGCGGCCGCGAAGAAGGCCGCGCCGAAGAAGGCTGCCGCCAAGAAAGCCGCACCCAAGAAGGCTGCCAAGAAAGCCGCGCCGAAGAAGGCCGTGAAGAAGGCGGCCGCGAAGAAGGCGCCGGCCAAGAAGGCCGTCGCCAAGAAGGCGGTCAAGAAAGCGGGCGCCAGGAAAGTTGCCAAGAAGGCCGGCGCCAAGAAGGTCAGCATCAAGAAGACGGCCAGCAAGAAGGCCGCACCCAGGAAGGCGGCGGTCAAGAAGTCCGCCGGCAAGAAAGCCGTCGCCAAGGCGGCCAAGAGGCCCACTGCCAGCAAGAAAGCGAGCGCGAAGACGGCGAAGAAACCCGCCGCGAAAAAGTCCGCCGCCAAAAAGAAGTAGAGGCACCACCTGCCTGCGGCCCGGCGTCAGCGCCGGGCCGCAGGCCTTCACGCCGCATGCCGCGTCCACCCCGGCACCCACACAGAAAAGAAGCGAACACCATGTCGATCAAGATCGAAAAGAAGATCACCGGCTACAGCGTGGTCAAACCCGAAGACAAGGTTGCCGCGCCCAAAGTTGCCGCTGCCGCGCCGAAAGAGGCGCCGTCGGCCGAAGTGATCCAGATGCACGAGAGCGTGGAACGCCCCGAGACCCTGGTCGGCTCCACCTTCAAGATCAAGTCGCCGCTGTTCGAGCACGCGCTGTACGTCACCATCAACGACATCGTGCTCAACGCCGGCACCCCGTACGAACTGCGCCGCCCGTTCGAGATCTTCATCAACTCGAAGAACATGGACCACTTCCAGTGGATCGTGGCGCTCACCCGCATCCTCTCCGCCGTGTTCCGCAAGGGCGGCGACGTCACCTTCGTCGTCGAAGAACTGAAGGCCGTGTTCGACCCGCGCGGCGGCTACTTCAAGGCCGGCGGCGTCTACATGCCCAGCATCGTCGCCGAGATCGGCGGGGTGGTGGAGCAGCACATGAAGAACATCGGCCTGATCCACGACCCGGAAATGGACGAGGCCACCCGCCGCCTGATCGCCGAGAAGCGCGCCGCGTTCGAGCAGGCCGGCACAAAAAAAAAGGCTGACGTAAGCGCGGCTCCTGTGGGAGCGGCTTCAGCCGCGAAAGCCTCCGGCGACACCGAATCCTCCGGCTTCCCGCCTGGCGCCACGCTGTGCGTGAAGTGCAATACGCAGGCGCTGGTGCTGATGGATGGGTGTCAGACTTGTTTGAATTGTGGGTATTCGAAGTGCGGTTGATATGAGCATGAAGAAAGTCGCGCTCTTTAACCACAAGGGTGGAGTGGGGAAAACCACGCTGACTGTAAATATTGCAGACGCTCTCGCCGACCTGGGCAAGAAAGTACTTCTTGTGGATGCTGATCCCCAATGCAACCTAACGGCCTTCTATCTCACCGAAAAGCAATTGGATGGGCTTCTGGGCGACTCGGGTGGTGACGAAGATGGAGCGACGATCTGGTCGGCGATTAAACCGGTAATTGCTGGTAAGGGCGACGTTAAAGAAGTGGTTCTCTACGAAGTGAGAGAAAATGTCCTTATATGTCCAGGGGATGTCCTTCTTGCAGATTATGAAGAGGAGCTTCCTGAGGCTTGGACCGCATCATTTGCAACCAGAAACAGGGTCAGGTTCACTTAATTGCGACCGGGCGATATTTGCGAAGTGGCGAAGTGGCGAAGTGGGGCCAGGTTTGCTTAATTTCCGAAACGGGCAAACTGCGCGAATCCCGTCGGGCGCCAGATGCTTCCACAGCAAAATCGGGGTTGCGTCTTGAAAATCGGTGAAAATCTGGGTCGCGTCTTGTATTGCCGCATGGCTTCCGGCACGTCCGCCGCACGACGGACGCTGAGTGCTCGCTGCGCGAGGCAGAGTCACGAACTGGAACATATGCGGAGGCTTCATGTTTCGATGGATCAAGGCATTGTGGGCCGGTTCTGAACCCGTCGAGTTCATCAGTGCGTACGGCTTGGCGGAATCCGTGGCGCGGCTGAAGGCGGCCACGAAGAGGTGGTCGCTCTTCAATGTTTCCGGGGAGGCGGCGGTCGGCCGGGTGAGCGAGACGCGTGTCTCGCTGCGCCGCGTGATTCCGATGATCGGAAATTCTTTCAAACCGGTGTTCACGGGGCGCTTCGGTCATGCCCACGGCCAGGTGGTGTTGACCGGACGGTTCGGACTTGGCTGGTCCGTGAAGTTGTTCATGGCGTACTGGTTCGGGTTTTGCGTGCTGTTCGTGGTGCTGTCGCTGCCGGCCGTCGCGCACAAATCCGCCGCGGCATTCATGCCACTGGCGGGTATCGGCATGTTCGCATTGGGACTTGGCATGACGCGGCTGTTTGCCTGGTTCTCGCGCGGGGACCCCGCGTGGCTTTCGGCGGTGATCCGCGAGGCGCTGCATGCACAGGTATCGGCCGAGGCTGCCTCGGCATTGCCGGCGTCGAGGCCGTCCGGCGCGCGGCCGCGCTTCACCCTCGTCGCTACCGGCGTGTTCTGCCTGTTCGGTGTGATGAGCCTAGTTGGAGCGGTGCGGGGCATGGGCGCAGGCGGCATCCATGCCGGTGGCGTAATGATCGAGCGCTATCCGCAAGCCGTACGTCTTGCAGCAGCCGTCAGCGGCGTGCTGTTGCTGGCATGCGCCTATGGCATCTACCGACGTTACCTGTTTGCGTGGTGGGCCGGATTCGTGGTGCTGCTGTTGGGACAGGCCTATTCATTGATCGATCTGCTCACGCGCCAGGACCTGGGCAACACGCGCATGCCCGGTATGCTCTTCGGCGTGGGGTCGCTGGTTGTCGCCAGTTTCTGGGGGCGCTGGTGGTATGCGCAGCGGGTTCATTTCCAGAGATAGATAAAGCCGAGCGGAGTCAGCCGGGGTTGAGAAGTCAACCTGACCCCGTTTCGGTTTCGCGGAGGCTCGGGGAGGGAAAGCATGCTTGGATGGTTCCGGAAGGAAGCGTTGCTCGATGCCGAATTGACGGCCTGGCAGTTCGATTGCTTCGACTGGTTGTTGCGGCATACCGGCGGACTGGAGGCCTTGCGTTCGCGCAGGCTCATCCTCCCGACGCCGGAGTTTTTTCCCCAGCGGGGCAGGCACGACACAGCCTTCGCCGAGGCGGTCTTCCAGCAGGTCAAGGCGCATGCGGGTATGGCCGACTGGCCGTGCGAGTTGCAGCTTCAGGAAGGCGACCCGAACCCGATGGTGTCGCCGCACGCGTTCGTGGAGGGTGCGCCACAGTCGCCGGCGGGGACGTATCGCACCATGGGTGATGAGGGCGCGCTGATTACCTATCACCCGAACCAACTGGCCAACCCGCCCGCGCTGGTGGCGACCTTTGCCCACGAGTTGGCGCACTACCGCACGGCGCGCTTTCCGGAGCCGCCGCCGGGCGGTTGGGACGTGTGGGAGATCGTTACCGACCTGGCGGCCGTGTATCTCGGTTTCGGCGTCTTCCTCGCCAACACGCGCTTCCAGTTCGGCCATTTCTCCGACGGTCGCGTCAGCGGCTGGCGGTGGCGCCAGCAGGGGTATGTGTCCGAGCCGGAAGTGCTGCACATGCAGGCCATCGTTTCCATGGCCATGGGTGTGCCCCAGCAGCAAACCCTGACGCACCTCAAGCCGGCGCTCAGGGGAATCTACAAGAGAGTATGGAGGGAAGCGGCTCTCGTCTTGCGACGGCGGCAGCCCGAGGCGTCGACAAGTATTGAGAAGTGAACCTGACCCCGTCTCTCCTGACAATTGTCACTGCCAAACTGCGGGGGCTTGGCCTATTGTCGGCACTACCGCAGGGGGAAGGAGGTGTGCCGTGGTTCAGTCCGACGAGCAGTTGCCGCGTGGCGGCCGGTGGGAGCAGGGGATGGCGTTGCTGGTGATCGCCATCGGCGTGGCCTTCCTGCTGTCGAACTTCGACATACGCCTGCCGTGGTTTCCGTTCCACAACGCCTGGGCCTTGTTCATCCTTTTCGGCGCGGTGCCGTCGCTGGGCGCCGCGCTGCGGCGCTATCGCGCCGTGGGCCGGGTCGATGGCGCGGTCTTCCACGAGCTGTGCACGGCTGCGGCCGTTATCACGGTGGCGGCGATGTTCCTGCTGGACCTGTCCTGGTCGCGGTGGTGGCCGCTGTTCGTGATCTACGGCGGCCTGTGCATGCTGGCGCCCCGTCATTCCCGGCGCTGGCAGCGGCGCTGAGCCGCCCCGTTGCCGGTATGGCCGCGGGCGCCGCGGGCGCAGCTCCTGGCCGGGACGGCCGCCGCCCACGGCGCGCGCCGACCGCTGCTACCCTTCGGGGATGACCAAAGCAAGCATTGCCACGACGCTTCGCCGTCTGGGCCTGGCCCTTTTCGCCGTCGGCCTGCTGGCCTTGGGCGGCTGCGCCACCGCGCCGCCGCGCGACAGCCAGGACATCTGCGCGGTGTTCGACCAGTATCCCCACTGGTACCGCGACGCGCGTGCCGCGCAGAAGCGCTGGGGCACGCCGGTCAACGTGCTGATGGCGTTCGTGCAGCGCGAATCCGGTTTCCGCGAGAAGGCGCGCCCGGCGCGGCCGCGGTTCCTGTTCATCCCGCTGCCGCGCCGGTCCAGCGCCTATGGCTACGCGCAGGCGCAGGACCCGGTGTGGCGGGAGTACCGCAAGGCGAACGGGCGCTGGTTCAAGAGCCGCAAGGACATGGACGATTCGCTCGATTTCCTCGGCTGGTACACCGACCGCATCCATCGCGAACTGGGCATTTCCAAGTGGGACCCGATGCACCTGTACATCGCCTATCACGAAGGCATCGGCGGCTACCGCAGCGGGCAATGGCGGCACGACCGCCACCTGCTGCAGACCGCCGACTACGTCGACCACCTCGCCCGCGAATACGGCGCCCAGCTGCGGCGTTGCCGGTAAACGAGGACCTGGGTGGAATGGCACTTACTTAAGCGCCGTCATTCCCCCGAAAGCCGGAATCCAGTGCCTTCCGGAAGTTGCCGAGTCGCTGGATCCCGGCTTTCGCCGGGATGACGACTTCATTATTTTCGCCAAGTCGAGAGCATGGGTTCCGAACCCGGTTCGTGCCGGGGCGTGGAGGCATTTCAGCCAAGTGATAGAGTGCTTCGCGTTTCTTTAGATGCCACCACTGCAGGCGAGCGACCCGATGACGACCCGCGCACCCTATCCGATCGGCACGCCCGGGATTCCCTGGGGCGCTGCGGAAGTCGCGGCCTGGCGGTCGCGGCAGACCGTCAGGCGCAGCTACCGGGCGGACGTGCTGAGCGTGATCGAGACTCTGCGCGCGCGCTTCGATGTGGTGGAGTACGGCCAGCTGGATTACCGCCCCGACAGCTACCCGCTGCTGGCGATCAGGAGCCGCCACTGGCGCGACGAGCTGCCCTGCGTGCTGGTGACCGGCGGCGTGCACGGCTATGAAACCAGCGGCGTGCACGGGGCGCTGCGGTTCGTCGAGCGGCATGCGGCGGACTATGCGGCGCGGGCCAACCTGATCGTGGCGCCGTGCGTGAGCCCCTGGGCCTACGAGCGGATCCATCGCTGGAACGCGAATGCGGTGGACCCGAACCGCTCGTTCCGCGCCGACAGCCCGGCGCAGGAATCGGCGGCCCTGATGCGCCTGGTCGAGCCGATCCGCGATCGCGTGCGGGTGCATGTCGACCTGCATGAAACCACCGACAGCGACGAGTCCGAGTTCCGCCCGGCGCTGGCCGCCCGCGACGGCGTGGCGTACGTGCCGGGCGAGATCCCCGACGGCTTCTATCTGGTGGACGACAGCGAGCGGCCGCAACCGGCGTTCCAGCAGGCGGTGATCGCGGCGGTGGCGAAGCTCACCCACATCGCCCAGGCCGACCGGCACGGCGAGATCATCGGTTCGCCGATGGTCGCGCCGGGCGTGATCGAGTACGCGCTCAGGCAGCTCGGCCTGTGCGCCGGCATCACCGGCGCGCCGTACACGACGACCACCGAGGTCTATCCCGACAGTCCGCGCGCCACCGCCGAACAATGCGACGCCGCGCAGGTGGCGGCGGTCTGCGCGGCGATCGATTTCGCGCTGGCGCATCCGGCAGCGGCCGCGGTCGCGCGGACATGAGCCGGCCCGTCCGCCGCTTCGCCGGAAACGCCTGATGCTTCGCGACGCGACACCCGCCGACTTCGCCGCCATCCTTGCGCTCAACCAGGCCTTCGTCGCCGTGCTCAGCCCGCTGGACGGCGAGCGCCTGGCGCGGCTGCATGCGCAGGCGGCGCTGCATCGGGTGATCGAGCGGGACGGTCGGGTCGAGGCGTTCCTGCTGGCCCTGCGCGAGGGGGCGGATTACGACAGTGCGAACTACCGGTGGTTTGCGCAGCGCTACGCGCGCTTCCTGTACGTGGATCGCATCGTGGTCGCCGGCAGCATGCAGGCACGCGGTGCCGGCCGCCGGCTCTACCGCGACGCTTGCGCGCAGGCGTCGCGGCACGCGGTGCCGTTTCTTCTCTGCGAGTTCGACCTGGTGCCGCCCAACCCGGTATCCGCGCGCTTTCATGCGAAGCTGGGGTTTCACGAGGTCGGCCGGCGGCAACTGGATGCCGGCGGCAAGACCGTCTCGCTGCAGGCACTGGAGATCGCCGCGGGCGAGGCGTTCCCGGGGGATGCCGGCGTCGCTTGAGTCGAGGGAGGGCGGTCCCGCCGATGGTGCGCGAAGCGAGGCCGGACCGAGATCCCCGCGCATGCCTGCAGATCTTTCCGGCCGCCGCGTCGAACCGGCCGAGGTCGTGCTGCCGGCCGGCGATTTTCCCGCAACCCTGCGCTCTTTCGTCGAGGAACTGGGTTTCCGCCCCGACCGCATCGCCCCTGCCGACGAACTGCGGCTGGCCCCGGTCGGGCGGCCACGGCCTGCGTCTGCGATTCGCCGGCTGTTCCGGCGCGTCGGCGACGGGAACGCATGGCGCGGACCGGATCGCGCTCGCCGTCCTTGCCCCGATGACGGCGCCGCGGCCAGGGTGCGCGCCCGGAACGGGGACATAAAAAACCCGCAGAGGGGAGTCTGCGGGTTCGGGGAGGTTCCATCGGGTGCGTGGTGCAGGAGGGGGGCCTGACCAGGCGGGGGGAAGGGTGTCTCACGACATGGCGCTTACTGTACTGCACGGTTCGTTAATGAAGTGTAACTGGATTTCCGGCGGCGGCACCGCGCCCGCCGGGGCCGGAACGGGGCGTGGCGGACGCTTCCGCGGCCGAAAATTCCCGGTTCGGAGGCATGCGTGCGGCGCGTTCGCGAGCGGGATTGCCGGGGAGTGAAACAGTCGTTGACGCCGGTGTTTGAAAAAATATATTGTTCGGCGGTCCACCTTGCAGCAGACAGGTGGATGATTCCGCCGGAGTGGCGTCGGGGCATGCAATTCGCCACTCCAGCCGGTCAGCGTTGAGCCCATGGGGAAGCTTCGGGGGAAGCGGGGCAGCGTTGCCGGATCCAGCGGGACCGTCAGTGCATTACGTTCGGCGCGCCTCAGGCGCAACCCTTCTCATGTGGTCAATCCGACCGCATGGGTCCGTTAATGCTCAAAATCTTGGGGATTCATAATGTCGAAGTATTCGAAGCACAGCGTGTTGAAAGCCGTCGTGGCGACGGCCTTGATCAGTCTGACCGCCGGAGCTGCCGCATTGGCCAGCGGCGGCAGTGAGTTCGTGCCGCAAACGCAGAACCCTTATTCGCCGGCTTACGGGCATGCCTATCGCCACGGCGCGGTGCCTACCCGCGAAGCCCAGCACCTGATGAACCAGTATGCGGCGCTGCATACGGCCGGCGGCAAGACCGGCGGCAGCTCGAAAACGCTCAGCTACGGCGGCGGCGTCGACGGCATCGGCGTGACCAGCGGCACCCCGAAGGTGTACCTGGTGGTCTACGGCAACCAGTGGGGCACCGCCGGCACCGATGCCAACGGCAACATGACCTTCAGCGGCGACCCGGTCGGCGCGGTCCCCTACCTCGAGCGGATGTTCAAGGGCCTCGGCACGGGTGGCGAGCTGTGGTCGGGCGTGATGACCCAGTACTGCGATGGCAGCGGCGTGGCCACTGGCGCCACCTCCTGCTCGTCGTCCGCCAGTCATGTCGGCTATCCGACCAACGGCGCCTTCGCCGGCATCTGGTATGACAATTCCGTCGCCTCGCCGTCGAACGCCACCGGCACGCAGCTGGCGCAGGAAGCGCTCAATGCGGCCGCGCACTTCGGCAATACCACCGCGGCGTCCAACCGCTACGTGCAGTACGTGATCCTGTCGCCCACCGGCACGCACCCGGACGGCTTCAACACCTCCGGCGGCACGTTCTGCGCCTGGCACGACTGGCAGGGCGACGGCT
>JAGWMU010000128.1 GCA_028873095.1 Pseudomonadota bacterium
CCGTACGTGGACATCGACATGCACCCGGCCGACCCCGAAGAGCAGCTCGATGCGGTGCTGTGGTCGCCGCACAAGTTCCTCGGCGGGCCGGGCTCGACCGGCGTGCTGATCTTCAACCGCGCGCTCTACCGCAACACCGTGCCCGACGACTGCGGCGGCGGCACCGTGAACTGGACCAATCCGTGGGGCCAGTATTCGTTCCTCGACGACATCGAGGCGCGCGAGGACGCCGGCACGCCGGGGTTCCTGCAGACGATCAGGGCAGCGCTGGCGGTGCAGCTGAAGAACCGGATGGGCGTGGCGGCGATGCAGCGGCGCGAGGAGGCGATCGTCCCCTACGTGATGGACGCGCTGCAGGCGATCCCCGGCGTGCGCGTGCTGGCCCCCCTGCACCGGCAGCGGCTGGCGATCTTCTCGTTCTACGTCGAGAGCATCCACTACAACCTGATCGTGCAATTGCTGAACGACCGCTTCGGCGTGCAGGCGCGCGGCGGCTGTTCGTGCGCCGGCACCTACGGGCACTACCTGCTGCATGTCGATCCGACGCTGTCCCACTCGATCACCGAGCGCATCGACCACGGCGACCTGTCGGAAAAGCCCGGCTGGGTGCGGCTGTCGTTCCACCCCAGCACCACGATGGCCGACATCGACCACGCGATCCACGCGGTGCGCGAGATCGTGGCGCACGTCGACGCGTGGGCGCAGGACTACGTGTACTCGCCGGTCACCAACGAATTCGCGCGCCGGGAAGGCGACGACGGCGCCGCGGCGGCGCGCGTCAAGGCATGGTTCGAACTGGATCCTCCCGATGGCGCACGATGAAGAGTCGCCGGTCGGCATGAACCGGCCCGCCGCCCCGGGCCGGCCCGCGCCCGATCCCCTCGACCTGCTGCGGCAGCGCCGTTCCGTCCCTTCGCGCCAGCTCGGCGAGCCGGCGCCCGACGAGGCGACGCTGCAATCGCTGCTGCAGGCGGCGATCCGCGTGCCCGACCACGGCAAGCTGGTGCCGTTCCGGCTGATCCGCCTGCAGGGCGAGGCGAAGCTGCGGCTGGGCGAACGACTGGCGGCGCTGGCCGTCCGCCGCAACCCGGCGCTGTCCGCGGCCCTGCAGGAAAAGGAGCGGCTGCGCTACAGCTTCGCCCCGCTGGTGCTGGTGGTGGTGGTCCGCCTGCAGGCCGGCAGCGCGATCCCCGAGATCGAGCAGAAGCTGTGCGCCGGCAACGTGGCGCACAACATTCTGCTGGGTGCGCACGCGCTCGGCTTCGGCGCGCAATGGCTGACCGGCTGGGCCGCCTACGATCGCGAAGCGGCGGCGATCCTGCACCTGGGCGACGACGAGCAGGTGATCGGCTTCATCCACCTCGGCACGCCGCTGGCCGAGGTGCCCGAACGCGACCGCCCGGCACTGACGGACCTGCTCAGCACATGGACCGCGTAGGCGCAACGGCCGGCGCGCGGTCGGCCGTCCACCTGGTCGACGGCAGCCTGTACGTGTTCCGCGCCTGGCACTCGATGCCCGACGAATTCCACGACGCCGACGGCCACCCGGTCAATGCGGTGCACGGCTATGCCCGCTTCCTGTGCGAACTGCTCGAACGCGTGCAGCCCGAACACATCGCGGTGGCGTTCGACGCCTCGCTGACCAGCTCGTTCCGCAACGTGATCTACCCGGCGTACAAGGCCAACCGCGAACTGCCGCCGCCCGACCTGGAGCGCCAGTTCGTGCAGTGCCGCGCGGTCACCGCGGCGCTCGGCGTGCACCTGATGATCGACCACAGTTTCGAGGCCGACGACCTGATCGGCAGCACCGTGTGGAACCTGCGCGCGCTGGGCTGGCGCAGCGTGATCGTCTCCGCGGACAAGGACTTCGGCCAGTTGCTGGGCGAGCACGACGAGCAGTGGGACTACGCCCGCGGCCTGCGCTGGGGGCCGGCCGGCGTGCACGAGAAGCTCGGCGTGCATCCGCACCAGGTGGCCGATTACCTCGCGCTGTGCGGCGATGCGGTGGACAACATTCCCGGCGTGCCCGGCGTCGGCGCGAAAACCGCGGCCGCCCTGCTCGCCCATTTCGGCAGCCTGGACGACCTGCTCGAGCGCGTCGACGAGGTGGCTTTCCTGCGCCTGCGCGGCGCCGCCGGCTGTGCCGCGAAACTGCGCGAACACGGCGGGCAGGCACGGCTTTACCGGCGCCTGACCCGCATCGCGCTGGATGCGCCGGGCGCCAGCACGGCCGATGCGCTGCTGCGCCGGCCCGGCGATCGGGATCGCCTCGACGCACTGTGCGAGCAGCTGCGCTTCGGCGCCTTCACCCGCAGCCGGCTGCGCGCCCTGCTGCAACCCATCTGAAACAAAACCGTGCGCAGCGCGCCCCACTGCCGTGGTAATGAAATAAAACCGTGCGCGCAGCGCACCCCATCGCCTCCTCCCCCTGGGGGGAGGATTGAGGAGGGGAGGTCGCGTTGCCGCGTGCGGTCAAGAGCGCCCCCACCCCAGCCCTCCCCTGCAAGCAGGGGAGGGCGTTCTACGGATTGAAGGGCGGCACGCACTATGTCTCCTCCCCTGCAAGCAGGGGAGGGAGACCCGTCCCGCCGCAGTTGTCGCTGCCGCCCCGACAAGTCAACATGCCTGGCTTTCCTCCCGACCGTGCACGCAATAGACAGCCGATGAACAAGACTACCCACCGCCTGCCCGTCGATGCCGACGCGCCGCTGCAGACGCTGTACCAGGGCCGCTGGCTCAGCCTGCGCAGACGCGGCCGCTGGGAGTACGCCGAGCGCAACAACCCGGCCGGCGCGGTGATCATCCTGGCGCTGACGCCCGAGGACAAGGTGCTGTTCGTCGAGCAGTACCGCGTGGCGATCGGGCAGTACACCATCGAGATGCCGGCCGGCCTGGTCGGCGACCTGGCCGACCAGGCCGACGAGGGCGAGCTGCTGGCCGCACGGCGCGAGCTGGAGGAAGAGACCGGCTACCGCTGTGAGCGCGTGGAGTTCATCCACCGCGGCCCCTCGTCGTCGGGCATGAGCAGCGAGATGATCGCCTTCGTGCGCGCGTGGGACCTGTGCAAGACCGGCCCCGGCGGCGGCGATGCGACCGAAAGCATCGTGGTCCACGAAGTGCCGCGGCACGAGGCCGGCCGCTGGCTGTTCGCGCGCGCCGCCGAAGGCTATTCGATCGACCCGAAGCTGTTCGCCGGGCTGTGGTTCATCGAACACGCCGGCGGCCCGGGCGACGGCCCGCCCTAAAGTTTTCCGGGCGGCCGTCGATGACGTGGGTAACGAACTTGATCACCCTCGTCGATGGATCCACGCTCATGAAAAGCCTGCTCACCGCCCTGTTCCTGTTCGCCCCGGTTGCCGCCAATGCCGCCTGCTCGCCCACCGATTTCGTCATCCAGAATTTCACGGTCACGGTCAGCAGCGGCGGCATACGTCCCCGGATGAACATGAAAGGCCAGCTGGTGAACCACTGCGCCCAGGCGGCCGCGGCGGAACTGCAGATCCAGGCCAAGGATGCCGGCGGCACCGCGCTGCAGACCAAGAAAGGCTGGCCGGCCGGCACGACCAACATCGCACCGGGCCAGTCGGTGACATTCGACCTCGGCCGCCTGTTCCACTACCAGAGCGACATGCGGACCTACGCCGTCGGCGTGATTTCCGTGCGCAGCTGGTAGGCCCGCGAAGGGTACCCCGAATCGGCAGGAGCGCACCCTGTGCGCGAAGGCTTTTCCCGCACGCGGGAAAAGCCTTCGCGCACTTTGCCGCACGGGGGAAAGTCCTTCGCGCACAGGGTGCGCTCCTGCCGCAGGCAGGCCCGGGGCGCGTCCGGGCGCGCCGCCAGCGGCCACCCGCTCAATGCAGCACGAACAGCTTGTCGAATCCCGCCACGCGCAGCGTGCCGCGCAGTTCGTCCCCTGCGTTGACGATGCGGATGTCGGCGCGATCGGCGCCGGCGTGTTCGCGCAGCAGCAGCAGCATGCCCAGCGCGGAGCTGTCCATGCTGGTCACTTCGCCGAGGTCGATGACGTAGCTGCGTGCGGCGGCGCCGCTGCCAAGGCAGGCATCGTGAAAATCGCGGTGGATGCTGAAATCGAAACGCTCGCCGAGCTGGAGGGTGAGGCAGTCGTGTTCGACATCGTGATGGACGATCATGGTGGGTTCCTCAAAACAGTTCGATTTCGCCGGCATCCATCGAGCTTTGCAGGGCCGGGCCGCGCGAACGCAGCCGCGCCTTCTCGCGCTGTATCGACAGCCGGCTGCGCACCTGCTGGGCATGCCGGGCCAGTTCGTCCGCATCGATCGGCGCACAGGCCAGTTCCTCGATGTCGCGGGTGCATTCGGCGACGATCTCCTGCAGCTCGACCAGCCGGTTGCGCGTCTGCTGCAGCAGCTGGCTCAGGATGTCCTCGAACTGCAGCGAGCGGATGGTGGTGGAGACGTCGCTGCCCAGACCGCGGTTGATCTCGACCGCCTGGTCGGCGACGGCGCTGGTGCGCGCATCGCTCTCGGTGACGTGCGCCATCATCGCGTCGATGCCGCCCTTGGCCGACAGCGCCACGTTCAGGTCCTGCGAGGCCATCGCGCCGACCAGCCCGCGCAGCTGCTCCATCGAGGCGCGCGCGCGCTCGACATGGCTGCCGATCTGCACGTTGAACTGGTTGGAGTTGCTGGCCAGGTTGCGGATCTCGCCGGCCACCACGGCGAACCCGCGGCCGGATTCGCCGGCACGCGCCGCCTCGATCGCCGCATTGAGCGCCAGCAGGTTGGTTTCCTCGGCGATCGTGTTGACGTTCTTCAGCAATCCGAACACCGCGTCCATCTCACTGGCCATGCCGTCGATGCGATAGACGATGCGCAGGCTCTCGCGCGACATCTGCACGATCATGCCCACGAAGTGCTGCAGCAGGTCGCCGGTGCGGGCGGTGAAATCCTGCACCGATACGCCGCCGCTCTGCGCCTCGATGATCTGCTTGAGCAGCGACTGCTGCAGGCCGGTCTTCTGCGACAGGCCGTCGAAGCCGCCGCCCAGTTCGGACACCGCATCGCGCAGCAGATCCAGCCCCTGGTGCAGCTCGCGGGTGGCGTGGCCGAGTTCGTCGACCAGGGCGCTGCGCACGTCCTCCAGCGCCTCGCGTACCGGCGCGCTGTCGCGTTCGAGCGCCGCCGCGGGCGTCGGCTCCATGCGGTGCCTGCTCTCGAATATCCACACCGCCGTGAGCGCGATCACCAGCACCGGCGCCAGCCACGGCGCCGGCCACAGCAGCGCCAGCAGCAGGCACGCCGTGCTGGCCAGCCAGCCATACAGGGGGCGTGCGGCGGCAAGATGGAGAATGCGATTGATGACAGTCATGGCCAGTATCCGTCGGTCAGGCGCGCAAGGCGCCGGCATGGAGCTGCCGCGCCAGCATCAGCAGGCGCGCAGCGATTTGATCCAGCGGCAGCATCTCGCGCGCCGCATCCAGCTTCCAGGCGGCGCCGGGCATGCCCCAGACCACCGAGCTTTCCTCGTCCTGCACCAGCGTGGCGGCGCCGGCCGCATGCAGCTCGGCCAGCCCGCGCGCGCCGTCGTCGCCCATGCCGGTGAGCAGCGCCGCCACTGGGGCGGCGCCGACGCTGGCCGCCATCGAGCGGAACAGCACGTCCACGCTCGGCTTGTGCCGGTTCACCGCCGGCCCGTCGTGCAGCCGGCAGACCGGCTTGGCGCCGTCCCACATCACCAGCAGATGCTCGCCGCCGGGGGCGATGTAGGCATGCCCCTGCTGGATCGGCTGGCCGTCGCTCGCCTCGCACACGCGCATCGCCGAGCACTTGTTCATGCGTTCGGCGAACGGGCCGCTGAAGGCGGCCGGGATATGCTGGGTGATCACGATCGGCGGCGCATCCGGCGGCATCGCCTCCAGCACCACGCGGATCGCCTCGGTGCCGCCGGTGGACGCGCCGATCGCGATGATCGGGCTGCCGCCGCGCGAACCGGGCGTTCGCGCCAGCGGCAGCACCGCATCGGCGGAAAGCCGCGGCGCCACGTCCAGCTTGCGCACCGCGGTGCGCGCCTTCGGCCGCGCGCATGCCGCCATCCTGACCTTCGCGCGGATTTCCTCGGCGCTCGCGGCGAAACTGCCGGCCAGGTCGCTGCCGGGCTTGGTGAAGAAATCCACGGCGCCCAGCTCCAGCGCGCGCAGCGTCACCTCGGCCCCCTGCGAGGTCAGCGACGACACCATCACCACCGGCATCGGCCGCAGCCGCATCAGGTTCTCGAGAAAGGTGAGGCCGTCCATGCGCGGCATCTCGACGTCCAGGGTGAGCACGTCGGGGTTGAGCTGCTTGATCTTCTCGCGCGCGATCAGCGGGTCGGCGGCCGTGCCGACGACCTCGATCGCCGGGTCGCCGGCAAGCATGGCGGACAGCAGCTTGCGCACCAGTGCGGAATCGTCGATTACCAGAACACGCACTCTATCCATTGCCATCGGTCTCGCTTTGCCATGGGTGGTGAAGCAGATGGGACTCGGGTCGTGGGGGCGGTCTGCCCGCTCCAACGGCCTGTATCGACGAACCGCACCTGGGAGAGCGGGTTTCCTGCGCCCCCACGGCCCCAGGCCCATCCGCGCCGGGGAATGTTTGAACAGGCCGTCCGTCATTCCGGCGGCCTGTCCGGACACTCTCTAAAACAGCTCCACCTCTCCGGTTATCGGACTCATCGCCAAACGCTTGAGGTACTGCCGCTCGTCGTCGACCAGCACGACGTCGGTACGGCGCCGCAGCAGGCGCACGCGCGCCTTGCCGGTCGCCGGAAAGAACTGCACCTGGCGCGGATACACGTCGCCGAGATCGGATGCGCACAGGTTCAGCTGCTCGGTGGCGATGTAGCGCTGCACGAACTCGATGTTGCGCCGGCCGACGTCGGTCATCTGCGCCAGCACGCGACCGCCGCCGAAGATCTTCACTTCCAGGTCCGCACGCTGGCCGCCGGCCTTGAAAATCGCGTTGAGCAGATGCTCCATCGCATCGATGCCGTAGCGCGTCGCGCGGCCTACCGTGGCCGTCCAGGCATCCGGCGCGCCGGTCCGCTCGTTCAGCGGCTCGGGCAGCATGAAGTGGTTCATGCCGCCGATGCGCCGGCGCCGATCGAAGATGCAGGCCGAGACGCAGGAACCGAGCACGGTGGAAATCATCTCGGCCTGGGCACTCACGTAGTACTCGCCCGGCAGCACCTTCACCGAGACGCAATTCAGCGCCGGATCCCAGAACCGCCGCAGGTGCTCGAAGCCCGGCAGCACCGCGTCGAGGCCCAGTGCCGGTGCGCCGGCGGCGACCACGGCGCTCATGCGCGTTTCCGGTAGACGGTACGGCCGATCAGCTCGAAATCGTCGGAAAGCCCGTGCATCGACTCGGAGTGGCCGAGGAACAGGTAGCCGCCGACGGGCAGCAGCCCGGCATAGCGCTTGAACAGCCGGCGCTTGGTCGGCTGGTCGAAATAGATCACCACGTTGCGGCAGAAGATCGCGTCGAACGGCCCCTGCATCGGCCATTCGTGCAGCAGGTTCAGGGGCAGGATGCTGACCAGTTCGCGCAGCCGCGGATGCACGCAGGCCAGCCCGTCGAACTCGCCCTCGCCGCGCAGGAACCAGCGCTGGCGCCGCTGCGGATCGACGCCGTTCAGCCGCTCCAGCGGGTAGACGCCCCGGCGGGCGCCCTCCAGCGCCTGCGGCGACAGGTCGGTGGCGAGGATCTTCGCATCCAGCTTGCTGCCGGTGCGCTCCAGCGCCTCGGCCAGCACCATCGCCAGCGCATACGGCTCCTCGCCGGTGGCGCAGCCCGCGGACCAGATCCGCAGGCGGTCCGCATCGCGGCGCTTGTGCGCCAGCCAGCGCGGCAGCAGTTCGTCGACCAGCAGGTCGTAGTGGTGCATTTCGCGGAAGAACGCGGTGACGTTGGTGCTGATCACGCTGGCCAGCTCGCCCAGCTCGCTCGCCGGGTCGCGTCGCAGCAGTTCGCAGTAGCCGCCGAAATCCTGCAGTCCGAGTGCGCGCAGGCGCCGCAGCAGGCGGCCCTGCACCAGCTGGCGCTTCTGATCGCTCAGCGCGATGCCGCACTGCTCGTGTACGTAACGGCGCAGGAACTGGAAATCGGCATCGCCGAGCAGCGGCCCGTTCGCGCCCGCCATGGTGACCTGATCGTCGTGCATGACGGATGCGTTCATCGATCAGAATTCCTTCCAGGCGCTGGCATCGACGGTGGCCTCCGCGGGTTCCTCGGCCCGGACTGCCGGCCGGCTCTTGCGCATCGTGGCCAGCACGGCGGCGGTTTCCGCGACCGCGGCCTGCTGCCGGTTCACGACGCTGGCCGGCACCGCGGCAGCGGCGGCGTCGTTCAGCTGGAAGAACCCGACCTGCTGGGTCAGCTCGTCCGCCTGCTCCTGCATCGAACGGGCGGCGGCGGCGGCTTCCTCGACCAGCGCGGCATTCTGCTGGGTCATCTCGTCCATCTGCATCACGGCGTTGTTGACCTGGTCGATGCCGGACGACTGTTCCTG
>JAGWMU010000129.1 GCA_028873095.1 Pseudomonadota bacterium
CAGGTTCTGCACCAGGATCTGCAGCGGCAGCATCGGCAGGAACGGCAGGAACGCGCTGGCCACCAGCACGCTGAACACGTTGCCGAAGTTCGAGCTGGCGGTCATCTTGATGTACTTCATGATGTTGCCGAAGGTGATCCGGCCCTCGAGCACGCCCTCCTCCAGCACCATCAGGTTCTTTTCGAGCAGGATGATGTCGGCCGACTCCTTGGCGATGTCGGTGGCGGTGTCCACCGAGATGCCGACATCGGCGTCGTGCAGCGCCGGCGCGTCGTTGATGCCGTCGCCGAGGAAGCCCACGGTGTGACCCTGCCGCTGCAGCGAGCGCACCACGCGCGCCTTCTGCAGCGGCGACATCTTGGCGAACACCGTGACGCGCGCCACCAGCGCATCGAGCGCGGCGGCGTCGAGCGATTCGATGTCCCTGCCCTGCACCGAATGGGTCACGTCCAGCCCGACCTCGCGGCAGATCTTGCGGGTCACCGCCTCGTTGTCGCCGGTGATCACCTTGACCTCGACCCCGTGCTGGTGCAGCGCGCGGATCGCGGTGGCCGCCGAGTCCTTCGGCGGGTCGAGGAACGCCAGGCAGCCGACCGCGACCAGCCCGCTTTCGTCGGCCACGCTGTAGGGACGCTCATGCGCCGACTCGCGCCGCATCGCGACCACCAGCACGCGCAAGCCGTCCTCGTTGAGCCGACGGGTCATCGCCTTGATTTCCCGGCGCCGCTCATCGGTCATCGGCGCGGTGACATCGCCGGTGCGGGCGAACGCGCAGATCGACAGCATTTCCTCGACCGCGCCCTTGCAGATCAGCAGATGTTCGCCCTCGCCGTCGGCCACCACCACCGACATGCGCCGGCGCTGGAAGTCGAACGGGATTTCGTCGACCACCCGATAGCGCATCGCCGCCGACTCCAGATCCTTGTGCGCCAGCACCGCCTTGTCCATCAGGTTCTTCAGGCCGGTCTGGAAGCGGCTGTTGAGATAGCCGTATTCCAGCGCCTCGTCGGACTCCTCGCCGTCCAGGTCGAGGTGGCGTTCCAGCACGATCTTGTCCAGCGTCAGGGTGCCGGTCTTGTCGGTGCACAGCACGTCCATCGCGCCGAAGTTCTGGATCGCGTTCAGCCGCTTCACCACCACCTTGCGCCGGGACATCGCCAGCGCCCCCTTGGCCAGGTTCGCGGTGACGATCAGCGGCAGCATTTCGGGAGTGAGGCCCACCGCCACCGACAGCGCGAACAGGAGCGCCTCGGTCCAATCGTGCTTGTTCAGGCCGTTGATCAGGAACACCACCGGCACCATCACCGCCATGAAACGGATCAGCAGCCAGCTGACGCTGCTCACGCCGCGGTCGAAGCTGGTCTGCACGCGCTGGCCGCTCATGCTGTGCGCCAGCGAACCGAGATAGCTGCGTGAGCCGGTCGCCACCACCACTGCCGAGGCGGTGCCGCTGATCACGTTGGTGCCCATGTAGCAGACGGTGGGCAGATCCAGCGGATTGCCGGTGCCGTGCGTGTCGCCATCGCCCTGCGGCAGGCGCGCCGGCGCGGTCTTTTCCACCGGCAGCGACTCCCCGGTGAGGATCGCCTGGCTGATGAACAGGTCCTTCGCGCCGAGCAGGCGCAGATCCGCCGGCACCATGTCGCCGGCGCCCAGGTGCACGATGTCGCCGGCGACCAGCTCGACCACCGGCACCTCGATCTGCTCGCTGTGGCCATCCGATGCCTGCCGCGTCACGGTGGCGGTGTTGCGCACCATCGCCTTGAGCCTTTCGGCCGCCCGCGACGAGCGGAATTCCTGGGTGAAGTTCAGCAGCACACTGATCGCCACCATCACCGCGATGATGACCGGACCGGTCAGGTCGCCGCCCTCGGTGAACAGCTGCACGCCGGCGAGCACCAGCAGCACGACAATGAACGGGTTCTTGAACGCGCGCAGCAGTTGCAGCGACCAGTGCGGCGGCTTCTCGTGCGACACCTCGTTGAGGCCGTCGCGATGAAGCCGTTCGGCGATCTGTTTCTCGTCGAGGCCGCTCGGCGTGGTCTCCAGCTCCGCCAGCAGTTCCGCGTTGGGACGGAAAGCCTCCGCTGCCACGACCACGCGCGGCGGGACCGGCGCAGCCTTGCCCGGCGCCTGGATCGATTGCTTGCTCATGAGTTGCTACCGTTCTTCGATGATGTCATGCCACTGCGGCGCGGCGGTCGGCACGACCGGCACTGTCATGGCTTGCGGCCGTCCGGACGTCTTTTCGACGGGGACGGCGATACGCACCCGCTCCCGGCCGGCGCACCCGGGCCGCCCGGGGGGGAACCTAGTGACTTGATACCAGGCAGAGATGACGCGGCGGCGGCGCCGGCATGGCCTCCGCCGTGGCACTGGCCACGGTCGGAACGCCGCCAACGGCCGGGCCGGAGTCCGGCACGGCCAGCGGCGGCGGCACGGTCACCGCATAGCCGAGCGGCCGCACATCGCGCCGGCCGGAAAACAGTCGGCGGCCCGCGGCGCGCAGACGAACGAAATCGTGAAGGAGCTTCATCGGCCCATCTCCTCGTAACGACGCCGACGGCGTCGTCAGGGGGTGGGCCGGGTTTCCCTAGTCGAGGAAAGTGCCAGCCGACCGCAGGCGGTCGCCGCAAGCGTTCAACTTGTCATGTGGCGCCGGCATCCGAAGCAAGCGGATGTCGACGTTGCAACTAGGGTAAACGTCCATATGCCTTGATTTGTCAGGACTGGGAGCCGGTAGTGCAGTGCACCAACCGGCCCGTGCATTTTGCGGTGCCGACGCGCCGGAGTCAACGCCTGAAACCGGCTTCGCGGCGCATCGTCGATCACGCGCCGCCGGGTCGGCCGGGTACGCCGGCAGCGGCACAGCTCACAGGCTGCGTTGAAACGCCAGCCCCTGCTGCACCATCGGACCGACCAGCCAGTGGTCGACCAGCAGGAACGCGAACAGCGCCATCAGATACACGATCGAATAACTGAACACCTTCATCGCGAACAGCTCGTCCGGCGGGTTCAGCAGCCGCACGGCGTAATACAGGAAGCCCGCCCCCAGCACCGCCGCGCCGCCGAGATAGATCAGGCCGCTCATCCCGGTCAGCACCGGCAGCAGCGTCACCAGCACCAGCAGCACCGTGTAGAACAGCACGTGCCAGCGGGTGTAGGCCACGCCGTGGGTGACCGGCAGCATCGGTACATCGGCGCGGGCATAGTCGTCCCGGCGAAAGATCGCCAGCGCCCAGAAGTGCGGCGGCGTCCATACGAAGATGATCAGGCACAGCTGCAGCGCGAACGGATGCAGCGCGCCGGTCACCGCCGTCCAGCCCAGCACCGGCGGTATCGCCCCGGCCAGCCCGCCGATCACGATGTTCTGCGGCGTCGCGCGCTTCAGGTACGCGGTGTAGACCAGCGCGTAGCCGATCAATCCGCCCAGGGTGAGTCCGGCCGTCAGCCGGTTGACCAGCAGGCCCAGCACCAGCATCGAGCAGGCGCCGAGCAGGACCGCGAACACCAGCACCTGCCGCGGCGTCAGTTTGCCGGTGGCCAGCGGGCGCCTCGCCGTGCGGGCCATCAGCTTGTCGATGCGCTCGTCGATCAGGTGGTTGAAGGCCGCAGCCGAACCGGAGGCCATCCAGATGCCCAGCGTGCCGAACACCAGCGCCCGCCACGGCGGGAACCCGGGTACGGCCAGGAACATGCCGATCACCGCACAGAACACCAGCAGCGCGACCACGCGCGGCTTGGTCAATTGCAGGTATTCCCGCATCAGGCTCATGCCGGCGGCGCTCCGCCGACGGCGAAGCCGGCTCCATCATGCCGCCGCTGCGTGCGGGCCAGCGCGGCCAGCAAGGTGAACAGCAACAACGCGGCCATGCCGTTGTGCGCGGTGGCCACCGCCAGCGGCAGCCCGAGGTACACATTGCCGACGCCCAGCAGCAGCTGGCTCGCCAGCGCCAGCGCGATCGCGATGCCGTAGCCGCGCAGGCCGCGCCTGGCGGCCCTGAACGACAGCCAGCCGAGATAGGCGGCCACCACCAGCGCGCCGAGCCGGTGCGTGATCTGGATCGCGCTGCGCGCGGCCATGTCGAGCACGCCGCCCTCGTAGTTCACGCCGATGGTGCGCCAGGGCACGAAAGCCTGGCGGAAATCCGTCGCCGGCAACCACTGGCCCAGGCATTGCGGAAACGAGCCGGGACCGTAGCCGCACGCCAGCGCCGCATAGTTGGACGAAGTCCAGCCACCCAGCGCGATCTGGCAAGCCAGCAGCACGATGCCGATCGCCACCCACCGGCGCAGGTCCGCCAGGCGGTCGTCCGCCGCGCCCACCCCGGCGAACCGCAGCGCGGCGTACGCCAGCAACGCGAAGGTGGCCATGCCGCCGAGCAGATGGCCCATCACCACCATCGGCTTCAGCAGCAGGGTCACCGTCCACATGCCCAGCATGGCCTGGAAAACGATCACCGCCAGCGCCAGCACGCAGATCCTCCATGCCGCCGGCCGCTTCAGCCCGATCGCCGCAGACAGCGGCAGCGCGATCGCGCATGCCGCCAGCAGCGACGACCAGCGATGTTCGCCATGCATGTACAGGCTCACCCCGGCCGCCGCGAATGCCGCACCGGCCATGACCGCCAGCCGCGCCGCACGCTTGCGCCAGCTGGCCAGCAGCGCCAGCGCCAGCACCATCACGCCCAGCGTACCGGCCAGAAAGCGGTGCACCTGTTCGCGCCAGGCCTTGTGCGTTTCGAACGGGCGCTGCGGAAACGCCGCATCGGCACGCGCGATCTCGTGCGCATGCTCGGGCCAGGTCACCTGGCCGTAGCAGGTCGGCCAGTCCGGGCAGGACAAACCCGCGTTGGACAGCCGCACGAACGCACCGAACATCACCAGCCCGAGCGCAAACACCGCCGCGAGCAGCGAAAGGCCTCGCAGTACCTTGAATGAGCGTGACGACATCAGCGGATCACCTTCTGCAGATCACGAAGCAGGCCGGCCGCATCGAAGCCGGCCGGATACAACGACAGCGCGGTGCCGTCGGACTCCACCAGCACCGCACTGACGCTGTCCGCAGCGGCGGGCCGGTAATCGGCGAGCCGGCCGTCGACATCGTCGCCCAGCTGCCAGTAGTTCATCATGGCCCTGCGCTCGGCCGCATCGGCCGGCGGCGCGCCCAGATAGAGCAGGCGCAGGCGCGACTGGTTGCGATTGAGCATGACCCGCGCCTTGGCCATCCCGGTCAGCGCGGCGAGGCAATGCACGGCGCAATCGGGGCCGGCCAGCGCGACCAGGGTCATCCGCGGCTTGCTGTCGCGCCACGCATACGGCCGGCCATCCGCCAACTGCACGCGCAGCTTCTCGGCGACGAAATTGCGTTGCGGCAGGATCGGCCGGCCATTGGCCTTGGCGGCGGGCTGCCAGCCGCCGGACACCAGCAGTCCGGCAACGATGGCCGGCGCGGCGAACACCAGCAGGATCAGCAGCAGCGAACGGCGGCTCTTGCGCAACTTGGCGGGGTCAACAGTATTCATCGGCATTCGTCGCTTGGCATGTTCACGGTTTGCGCGGGCTGCGCTTGCGATGCACCACCAGCAGGATAACCACGGCGGCAACGGCAAAGGAAAACCACTGGAAGGCATAGGCGCGATGCCGCGCCGGCGGCATCGTGGAAAAATCGAGGGTGTGCACGCGCACGTAGCCCGAGGCCGGTTCGGCATCCAGCGCCAGCACCCGCGGATACAACGGACGGCCCAGGTCGCGGGCGACCTCCACCGGGTCCAGGAAGATGCTGTCCTTCGGCCAGCGGGTCTGCCGCGCCAGCGCGTTGCCGCCCATCTCGAAGCCGGTCGGAGGCGGCGGCACGTACGATCCCTGCAGACTGACATCGCCCGCCGGCAGTGGCGGCAACCGCGGCGCCTGTGCCGTGCCGTTGCCCGGCAGGAAGCCCAGGTCGACCAGCAGCAGGCGGCGCCGTCCGGGCAACTCCAGCGGCGCGAACACCTCCACCCCGCCGCGTGCATCGTGCCTGGGGTTGTCCAGCAGGTAGCGGCGATCGGCAAGATAACGACCGCGTACCCTGACGCGCGGGAAGCTGTCGGCCGGCGGCGTTCCGGCCACCGCGGCGAAGTCCTGCAGCGGCGCGGACGACGATGCGGCATACCGTCGCAGAAGTGCATCCTTGTAGTCGGCGCGATGCAGCTGCCAGACTCCCAAACGCACGAACAGCAAGGCCCCGGCCGCCGTCAGCAGCAACGCCCACCAGGACGGGCGGCGAAATCCGCTCACGCGGAGAGCCCGCCGACGGTCGCTATACTGCCCTTGTCAATCTCGATCGGATCAATCACGTGGAAACCATCTACAAATATGCGCTGGTGGGGTTGCTGCTGGTGGTGATCTTCAGCCTCGGCCAGGCACTGTTCTTCATGATGACCGACAAGGACGACGACAAGCGCACGGTATGGGCATTGACTCGCCGCATCGGCCTGTCGCTGCTGCTGATCGGAATGGTCGTGTTCGGCATCTGGATGGGTTGGCTGCATCCGCACGACGTCGGTCAATGATTGTACCCGGCTACAACGGCCGCCGCGTCCTGCCGGCGACAAATCCCGCCCGGCAGCGCCGATCCCGAACACGCGGCTGACCTTCGGTCCGCGATCCTCGCAACACAAAGCCCGCCAATGGCGGGCTTTGTGTTTTCCGAACCTGTGCCGGCAACTCAGAGGACGTAGACGAACATGAACAGGCCGAGCCAGACCACGTCGACGAAGTGCCAGTACCACGCCACCGCCTCGAAGCCGAAATGGTGCTCCTTGCTGAAATGGCCCTTCAGCACGCGGAACCAGATCACCGACAGCATGATGGTGCCCAGCGTCACGTGCAGGCCGTGGAACCCGGTCAGCAGGAAGAAGGTGGCGCCGTAGACGCCGCTGTGCAGGGTCAGGTTGAGCTTGTGGTACGCCTCGATGTATTCGTGCGCCTGGAAGTTCAGGAACAGCGCGCCCAGCAGCACGGTCATCCCCAGGAATACCAGGATCTTGCCGCGGTGCCCGGCGCGCAGCGCGTGGTGCGCGATGGTCACGGTGACGCTGGAGCTGAGCAGGATCAGCGTATTGAGCAGCGGCAGCCCCCACGCGGGGACGGTGCTGAAGCTGCCGCCCACATGCGCCGGACCGTTGCCGCCGCTGGCGCCCCACGAGGCCGCGTAATCGCTCCACAGGAACTGGTGGGTCAACACGCCATGGCCTTCGCCGCCGAGCCACGGTACCGAGAGCATGCGGACGTAGAACAGCGCGCCGAAGAATGCACCGAAGAACATCACCTCGGAGAAGATGAACCACATCATGCCCATGCGGAACGACGTGTCCACCTGGCTGTTGTAGCGGCCCGACATCGACTCGTTGATCACCGAGCGGAACCAGCCGAAGAACATGCCCAGCACGCCGATCGCGCCGACGGCAAGCACGCTCTTGCCGAAACCGGAATCGCCCGGCTCCGCGTTCAGCCAGTGCGCGGCGCCGAACACGGTGGTGAACATGACCGCTGCGGCCACGAATGGCCAGAAGCTCTTGGTCGGAACAAAGTAAGCGTCGTGCTGCTGACCCATGGTGAGACCCCGTGGACTTCTCTTGATGACTTTTGCCCCGCCGTGTCGCGCGGGGAACTGCATGCCGATCGGCCAAACCCGACCGGTTGAAGGAAAACGTCTTGCGCTCGCGGTGCAACCCTGCGGTAAGGCTATTTTTTCATCAGCAGGATCTGCAGGAACGACAGCAGGAAGAATGTCAGCACCACCCCGACCAGTATCGTCACGGTGCGTCGCACCCCTTTCCTGCCGTCAGCCATGCTGTGCCCTGTCGTCTGTTGCGTCATGTCGATTGGCTTCCCCGGTCGTGCCCTGCCGTACCCTGGCCGAGCACCGTACCGTGCGGTCAGGCGTTCACGTTGCCGTGGGCCAGTTCCTCGTCATGAATGATCGGCGGAACGTCGAAGGTATGGTGCGGCGCCGGCGAGGGCACCGTCCATTCCAGGCCCTTGGCGCCTTCCCACACGCGTTCCGTGGCCTTCTTCTTCGAGAAGAACGCGCAATGGATCAGCACGCCCAGGAAGATCAGCTGCGAGGCGCCGAACAGGAAGCCGCCGATCGAACTGATCATGTTGAAGTTGGCGAACGCCACGTTGTAATCGGGGATGCGCCGCGGCATGCCGGCCAGGCCCAGGAAGTGCTGCGGGAAGAACAGCACGTTGACCCACACCACGCTGTTCCAGAAATGCACCTTGCCCCAGAACTCGCTGTACATCCGGCCGGTCCACTTCGGCAACCAGTAATAGGTCGCCGCGATGATCGCGAACAGCGCGCCGGTCACCAGCACGTAGTGGAAATGCGCGACCACGAAGTAGGTGTCGTGGTACTGGAAGTCGGCCGGCACCAGCGCCAGCATCAGGCCGGAGAAGCCGCCGATGGTGAACAGGATCACGAACGCGATCGCGAACAGCATCGGCGTCTCGAACGTCATCGAGCCGCCCCAC
>JAGWMU010000130.1 GCA_028873095.1 Pseudomonadota bacterium
TTCCGGCGCCTCGGCATGGCGCAGCGCCAGGGCCGCGCGCGGGCTGGTTTTCGCCATCTGCTTGAGCCGGCTCTTGCGCGAGGCCACCAGCGCCATTTCCGACAACGCGAAGAAGCCGTTGCACAGGGCCAGCACGATGACGAGCACGATTTCGGTCAGCATCGTGGCGAGGGCGGGTGTGGAGACATGGTTCGCAGTGTAAGGGCAGCCGGCCTTCCAGTTCACCCCGGCGCCGCCCGGGTCGCCCGGGCACTCCCTAAAGCGCGTCGCCGCCGGCGGCGATCATCTGCTCCAGCTGGTCGCCGAGCGTGCCCAGTTCGTGGATCACGCGCTCCAGCTCGCTGCCGTCGAGAAACTCGTAGGGGCGGTTTTCGCACAGGTGCAGGAAGGGCGAGCCGTCCAGGTCGGCCACCGCCAGAAAGCCGGTGCGCTGCTGCCAGTTGAAACGCAGGCAGCGGCACGGGTCGGTGCCGGCGAGCGGACCGATCGGGGTGGATACGCGCAGGTAACGACGTCCCGCTTCGTCCTCCAGCTCGGCCAGATAGATGCCCTGGTGGCGATCCTGCCGCAACTCCAGGTCGAAACTGATCAGGTAGGGATCATTGTGGTGCAGCTCGTGCTGGCTGCCGACATGGGAGCGCACGGCTTCGAAGTGACGCATGGTGCGGCTTCCTTTGCTGGCGGGAGTGCCATTACTCTGCCACGTCTCGAGGTCCGCGTCGCGCTGCTGCGGCACCGCGTCCAGCCGCATGGCTGTGCGAGGCCTTCTCCCGTTGCGGCGCGGCAGCGCCAGGGCAGCGAGCCATGAACCACCAGCACGCCCGCATCTACGCCGCCATCGCCGCGATCCCGCGCGGTCGCGTCGCCAGTTACGGCGCCATCGCCGCCCGCGCCGGGTTGCCGGGGCGCGCGCGGCTGGTCGGCCGGCTGCTGGGGGAAACCCCGGACGGCATGGTGTTGCCCTGGTACCGGGTGTTGCGCGCCAGCGGCCAGATCGCCCTGCCGCCGGGCAGCCGCGGTTTTCGCGAGCAATGCCGGTTGCTGCGGGCGGAAGGCGTCGAGGTTCGCAACGGCCGCGTGCCGCTGTCGCGGTTCGGCCTCGACGGCGACCTGGATCGCGCGCTGTGGGGCCTGCCCGACGCGCCGCCGTAGGAGCGCACCCTGTGCGCGAAGGCTCTCTGCGGATGTTCATCGACAAAAGCATTCGCGCACAGGGCGCGCTCCTGCGGCGCCTTTTCCCGGCGAAAAGAATCGGCCGGCGCCGACGGCAACGCCGCGGCGCTAACGGGGTAGCATGGCGCCAATGAATTCCCCAGCCCTCGACCTGCTGCAAAGCGTTTTCGGTTATTCCAGTTTCCGCGGCCAGCAGCAGGCCGTGGTCGAGCATCTGGGCGAGGGCGGCGACGCGCTGGTGCTGATGCCGACCGGCGGCGGCAAGTCGCTGTGTTACCAGATTCCCGCCCTGATCCGGCAGGGCACCGGGATCGTGGTGTCGCCGCTGATCGCGCTGATGCAGGATCAGGTCGACGCGCTACGCGAAGCGGGCGTGGCGGCGGCGTATCTCAACTCCAGCCTGGGCGCGGACGATCAGCGCGAGGTCGAGCGCCGGCTGTCGGCGGGCGAACTGGACCTGCTCTACGTGGCCCCCGAGCGGCTGCTGACCGGGCGCTTCCTCAACCTGCTGGAACGCGCCGAGGTGGCGCTGTTCGCGATCGACGAGGCGCACTGCGTGTCGCAGTGGGGCCACGATTTTCGCCCCGAATACCGCGAACTCAGCGTGCTGCACGAGCGTTTCCCGCAGGTGCCGCGCATCGCGCTCACCGCCACCGCCGACCCGCGCACGCGCGAGGAAATCGTGGAGCGGCTGGCGCTGGCGGATGCGCGCCAGTTCGTCTCCAGCTTCGACCGGCCCAACATCCGTTATCGCGTGATGCTGAAGCACAACCCGCGCACGCAGCTGATGCAGTTTCTCGACGGCCATCGCAGCGAGGCCGGCATCGTGTACGCGCTCAGCCGCAAGAAGGTGGACGACACCGCCGCGTGGCTGGCCGAGGCGGGCATCGAGGCCCTGCCGTACCACGCCGGCCTGGATGCCGCCACGCGCGCGAAGAACCAGCAGCGTTTCCTGCGCGAGGACGGCGTGGTGATGGTGGCCACCGTCGCGTTCGGCATGGGCATCGACAAGCCCGACGTGCGCTTCGTGGCGCACCTGGACCTGCCGCGCAGCATCGAGGGCTACTACCAGGAGACCGGCCGCGCCGGCCGCGACGGCCTGCCGGCCGAGGCGTGGATGATCTACGGCCTGTCCGACGTGGTGACGATGAGCCAGATGATCGCGCAGTCGGAGTCGGCCGACGAACGCAAGCGGGTCGAGCGGCAGAAGCTGGAATCGCTGCTGGCCTACGCCGAGGCCACCGGCTGCCGCCGCCAGTTGCTGCTGGGCACGTTCGGCGAAAGCTACCCCGGCCCGTGCGGGCACTGCGACAACTGCATCGAGCCGCCGAAAACCTGGGATGCCACGGTGCCGGCGCAGAAGGCGCTGTCCGGCGTCTACCGCAGCGGCCAGCGCTTCGGCTCCGGCCACGTGATCGACATCCTGCGCGGCGAGGAAACCGAGCGGGTGCGCAGCTTCGGCCACCACCAGCTCAGCACGTTCGGCGTCGGCGCCGAACTGGACGAGAAACAGTGGCGCTCGGTGTTCCGGCAACTGCTCGCCGCCGGCCTGCTCGAGGCCGACGCCGAAGGCTACGGCACGCTGCGCCTGACCGCCGCCAGCCGGGCCGTGCTCAGCGGCGGGCAGACGGTGAGGCTGCGCGAGGATGCGCGGCCGGTCCGTGCCGGCCGCCGCCGTCGCGACAGCCAGGCGATCGTGGGCGGCAGCCTGGGCATCGAGGCCTGGGAGCAACCGCTGTGGGATGCGCTGCGCACGCTGCGCACGCAATTGGCAAGGCAGCACGGCGTGCCGCCGTACGTGGTGTTCCACGATGCCACCTTGCTGGCGATGCTGCGCGCGCTGCCGGCGAACGAGGACGAGCTGGCGACGATCAGCGGCGTCGGCGAGGCCAAGCTCAAGCGTTACGGCCGCGACTTCCTGGCAGTGATCAACGCAGCTCAGTAGCCGGTTTGCCGGCGGCAGGCCGGGTCTCGGCCAGCTTTCGGACGGGCCTCCGGCGCGCGCAAGCCCCGTCATCCAGGTGATTTTCTGGAACCGCCGAACGACATCCGCGGTTTCGCTTCCCACGAGCGTGCCGCCACCGGTATGCTCGGACCTCGTATGACAGCGCTGTCGCACACTTCGGCGAACGGGCTTTCCCGGGCGGGACCCGAGGCGATCGGCAGGGCGGAGCCGGCATGCTTGCATGTCGGCGGCAGGTCGTGCATACGTATTCAATCGGACAGGGACGGGGCTGCGGCCCAGAATCGGACGGACTTGTGGATGCCATGATGGGGGCGCGTTGATGAGCAGAGTGGACGTGACAGACGGTCTGGGGCAGCACGCCACGATGCGCGTGGTGTTGATTTCGGCGGCGGCGGCACTGGGCGGCTTCCTGTTCGGTTTCGATACGGCGGTGATCAACGGCGCGGTCGACGCGATCCGCGGCGGCTTCACGCTGGATGCGGCGCAAACCGGTTTCGCGGTGTCGTGCGCGCTGCTCGGTTCGGCGCTGGGTGCCTGGTATGCCGGCATGCTGGCCAATCGCTTCGGCCGCGTGCGCACCATGCAGGTGGCGGCCGTGCTGCTGGTGGCCAGTGCGCTGGGGTCGGGATTGGTTACCGGCGTATGGGATCTGATCCTGTGGCGCCTGGTCGGCGGCATCGGGGTCGGCGTGGCGTCGGTGATCGCCCCGACCTACATCGCCGAAGTGGCGCCGGCACGGATCCGCGGCCGGCTCGGCTCGATGCAGCAACTGGCGATCGTGCTGGGCATCTTCACCGCGCTGCTGAGCGATTTCTGGCTGGCCGGCACGGCCGGCGGCGCCGCGCACACGCTGTGGCTCGGGCTGGCGGCATGGCGCTGGATGTTCCTGGTCGCGTCGCTGCCGGCCCTGATCTACGGCTGCGTGGTGCTGGCGGTGCCGGAGTCGCCCCGCCACCTGGTGGCCAAGGGCCGCCTGGCCGAGGCCAGGGTCGTGCTGCAGCAGGTGCTGAACATGCACAACGACAGCGCACTCGACAAGAAGCTGCAGGACATCGAGGACAGCCTGCGCTCGGAGCACCGGCCGCGCCTGAGCGACCTTCGCGGCGGCGCCGCCGGCCTGCTGCCGGTGGTCTGGATCGGCATCCTGCTGTCGGTCTTCCAGCAGTTCGTGGGCATCAACGTGATCTTCTATTACTCCTCGACGCTGTGGCACTCGGTCGGTTTCAGCGAGGCCGACTCGTTCAAGATCACCGTGCTCACCTCGATCGTCAACGTGCTGGTCACGCTGGTGGCGATTTCGCTGGTCGACAAGCTCGGCCGCAAGCCGCTGCTGGCGATCGGCTCGGCCGGCATGGCGCTCACGCTGGCGACGATGGCCTGGTGTTTCTCGCAGGCCACCGGCAGCGGTGCCGCGCTGAGCCTGCCCGGCGCGGTGGGCATCGTGGCGCTGGTGGCGGCGAACGCCTACGTGGTGTTTTTCGGGGTGAGCTGGGGTCCGGTGGTGTGGGTGCTGCTGGGCGAGATGTTCCCGAACCGCATCCGCGCGACCGCCCTGGCGGTGGCCGCGGCGGCGCAATGGCTGGCCAATTTCGCGATCACCGTCAGCTTCCCTTCGCTGGCGCAGGTCGGCCTGACGTTTGCCTACGGCCTGTATGCCAGTTTCGCCCTGCTCTCGCTGCTGTTCGTGCTCTACGCCGTGCGCGAGACCAAGGGGGTCGAGCTGGAAGACATGCAGGCGTGATCGACGCCCGGACCGCCGCGTCGGCGGCGGTCCGGGCAGTCGTCTCGGCAACCCCGCTGCGCAGGAGCGCACGCCTGCGCGAGGCGGCTCATCCAGCCGCCCGGAGCCAGGCCCTGCGGGATCCGCTGTGCTGGAACCCGGCATTGGCCAGGCGCGTTCCGGAAAGTTCCCGCGAGTCGCGCAGGCGGACCATGCACGCTGGTGTACGGCAGGCAACAGGCTGCTAGGATTCGGCATGAATGGCGGCGTTCGCGCCGCCGGCGGCGTCTTGCTGTCTTGCCAGAAGGTTTCCGATCAACGTGCGGACGAAGGGAAAAGCGACATCGTTCGATATCGCCCACATGGCCGGGGTATCCCAGTCCACGGTGTCGCGTGCGTTGCGCGGCAGCCCGCTGGTCAATGAGGAAACCCGGCGCCGGATCCAGGCCGCCGTCGATACACTCAACTACAAGGTGGACAAGAACGCGTCCAACCTGCGCAAGATGCACTCGGGCACGCTGGCGCTGCTGCTGTTCGAGGATCCCACGCCGGACGAATCGCACATCAACCCGTTCTTCCTGTCGATGCTCGGTTCGATCACCCGGGCCTGCGCGAAACAGGGCCAGGATCTGCTGATTTCGTTCCAGCAGTTTTCGCACGACTGGCACGCCGATTTCGCCGACAGCAACAAGGCCGACGGCATCATCCTGCTCGGCTACGGGGATTACCTGACCCATCGCGACAAGCTGGAAAAACTGGTCGCCCAGGGCACGCGCTTCGTGCGCTGGGGCGCCGTGCTGCCCGGCCAGCCGGGGATCTCCATCGGCTGCGACAATTTTCGCGGCGGGCAGGATGTCGCCAGGCACCTGATCGAACAGGGGTGCCGGCGCCTGGCCTTTCTCGGCGACGCGTCCAGCCACTACCCGGAATTCTTCGAACGCTACCGCGGTTATGCCGACGTGTTGCACGAGGCGGGCGTGGCGATCGATCCATCGCTGCAGGTCAATGCCGAGAGCACCGAAAGCTCCGGCTATACGGCGATGCAGGCCCTGATCGCGCGCGCGAGCGACTTCGACGCGGTATTCGCGGCCAGCGACCTGATCGCCATCGGCGCCATGCGCGCGCTGTCCGACCACGGCCTGCGCGTGCCGCAGGACGTGGCGCTGGCCGGTTTCGACGACATCCCCACCGCCAGCTTCGTCAATCCGACGCTCACCTCGGTACTGCAGGACACCAACCGGGCCGGCGAGATCCTGGTCGACAGCCTGCTGCGGCTGATCCGCAAGGAGCCGGCCGAGGGTGCGGTGCTGCCGGTGAAGCTGATGGTGCGCGGCTCCAGCCTGCGCACAGCGTCGCGATAGCGCCCGGACGGGTCCGGAGCCGGGCCCGCACACCCTGCGGTCGCCCGGCCGCCTGCGGATCGATGCGGATCCGGCCGCGCGAACGGGCATCGCCGGCAACGGCCGGTGTCCGGCGTCCCCCTCCCGCGGGCAAAACATTCCCGTCACATTCCTTGTGTGAACTGTGACGCATTGAGCATCTGCGATGCGCCGGTTGTGCCAGCCTTTGTCCAAAGCCACATGAAACGTCGTCCATGAAAATTTCCGCGATCGCAGAGGCCCACGATTTCCACAAGCCCGTGCATGGGTCCGTCAATCCGGCCCCGAGGAGCAGAAACGTGAATCATCCGGTGGCTTCGCGACGTGTGCCTGGCTTCGAGTCGTGGTCCCTGCCGTCCCACCCGTTTCATTTCGTGTACTTCGTTACCGCCGACGAGCATGCCGAGCACGCCGCCTACCATGACCAGCTGGTCATCGCCGAGGTGCTGCTGCACCGGGTCATGGCCGCGAAGGCGCGCGGCATCCAGCCGGTCAACCTGCATCTGCACAATGACGCGGAACGGCATTGCTTCCAGCGGACCCGGACGGGCCGGGGCCTGGGCGATTCGGCGGAGGACATGCGCTGGGTGGATCGAGACGGATTCAGCCGGGCCCGGCCACTGAGCAGCGAAGAGCTTACGCGGGAGCTGATGGATCGGCTGGGCGTTTCGCTGTTGCGCGCGATCGACCTCGTCACTTCCGAGTGCCATGCGCTGTCGAGCGAGGACCAGTCGTGGCTGGAGTTGCGCTCGAAGCTGCCGATCCTCGAGCGGCCGTTGACCGGATCCGAATACCTGGTCCTGGTGCGCGCCATCGAGGCGGCCTACGCGGTACCCCCGGAGGGATCGGGCACCGGGAAATCCAGTTCGTGCGCCGCCAACGCCGCGATCGCCCTGTGCGCGGCGAGAGGGTTGGGCTGGCTGCACGAGGATTTCACCTCGTCGCCGTTCCGCGGCGCCGCCTTGTCCGCCGCCTACAAGCTGGGACACCACGACTATCTCTCCCGCCGCGCGTCGTTTGCCCGTGCGGCCGATGAGCGGCTGCGCTTCAGCAGCGCCAGATCGAGCGTGAAGATGAAAGCCAAGCTGGCCCGGCATCGTGCCGAACATGCCGCGCTGCTCGCGTCCCGCGCCCTGGTCGCCGCCACCATGTTTGGCAACCCCCCTGGCTTGGCGGAGGCGGCTGCGATCGGGCGCGGGGGAACACCCCGGCCCACGCCGCCCGCGGCAGACCCCGCGGCAAGCCGCCTGCTGGTGGCCTGACACCTACCCGGCAAGCACGCGCAAGGGTCGTCGCCCCGATGGCATGGCCGCCGAAGGCGGGTTGCCGGCGGCCGGGCTGCAGGTCGTCGCGGATGTTGAATTCGGCGCTGTGGCCGCCCTTGTTCAGCAGCCCCAGCGCGACCCGGTGCACGTTGCCCTTCCGGTAGACCCGATAGAACGACGCCTGCTGGCCGGCGAAATGGATCGGCAGCGTCAGGCCGCGTTGCCGCGCCGGGGGCCGTTCGCGCAGCCGTGCGATGCGCGCCAGGTGCCGGTAGGGTTCGGTCAGCGAATACGTGCTCCCGCAGGAGCGCACCCTGTGCGCGCGATGCCTTGGCCGGGCGCCGGCGGCGAAGCGCGTTCGCCCGCCGGATGGGCTCCTGCAGGCGCGGGGTGGATCAGGCGGCTTCGGGGTCGCGCACGCGCAGGGTGAACAGGCCGGCCACGATCAGGCTGGCGCCGCCCAGGCCCAGCGCCCAGATCGGCTGATCGTGGAAGAACAGCTTCAGCAGCACGCCCAGCACGCTGGCGGCCAGCAACTGCGGGATCACGATGAAGAAATTGAAGATGCCCATGTACACGCCCATCTTCTGCGCGGGCAGGTTGTCCGACAGCATCGCGTAGGGCAGCGACAGGATCGAGGCCCAGGCGAAGCCCACGCCGACCATCGAGACCAGCAGGTAATCTGGGTTGCGGATGAACAGGAACGACAGCAGCCCCGCACCGCCCAGCCACAGGTTGACCAGGTGGCTCCAGCGCAGGCCGATGCGGCGCACCAGCAACGGTATCGCGATCGCCGCCAGCGCGGCGAAGCCGTTGTAGGCGCCCATCAGCACGCCGACCCAGTTGGCGCCCGTGTTGTAGGCGGCCGAGTGCGGATCGCTGCTGCCGAACTGCACCGCGGTGACCGCGGGGGTGGTGAAGATCCACATCGCGAACAGCGCGAACCACGAGAAGAACTGCACCACCGCCAGCCTGCGCATCG
>JAGWMU010000131.1 GCA_028873095.1 Pseudomonadota bacterium
CGCTGCTTGCGCGCGTCGATCTGTGCGCGCTGGTAATCCACTTCCATCGCGTCGGCGTTGCTTTCTTCCTGCGCCAGCTTGTTGGTCAGCTCGGGGCTGTCGATGGTGGCCAGCACCTGGCCCTTCTTCACCGTGTCGCCGGCGTGCACCTTGAGCGTCACCGCGCCGCCGGAGGTGGCGTACAAGGTGGGGCTGACCGCCGCCACCACCTTGCCTTCGGCGGCGATGTCGCGCACGAACAGCCCGCGTTCGACGGTGGCGAACGACAGGCGCGAACCGCTGACCGAACCGGAGGCCGAGAACAGCCGTCCGATGCCCGGTGCCAGCCAGGCCAGCAGGCCCAGCGTGATCACGCCGGCGCCCAGCAGGATCAGCCGGCGCCGGCGGTCGGGCTTGACCTCGACCAGGCGATCGGTAGCGGAGGTGTCGCGTATCATCAATGCCTTCCCCGACCGCATGCAATGCGGTGCCACGTGGACTTTGCAATGCGATGCTGCAATCCACGTGCCAGCCGCGGCAGGCCGTCATTTCAACGACTTGGCCGGTACCTGGCGCCGGGTACGACTGTCCGCGGACAGCGCCACGGACACGCCGGACGAACGTCGACTCGCCCGTCCGGCGATCCGGCGGCATCGACGCCGCCCGCGGGTTCAGGCCGCCCCGACGACCTGCCGGATGCGCGCGGCGATCGCCGCATCCATGCGCGGCAACAGCTCCAGCGCGTCCAGGTTGTGCTCCAGCTGCTCGCGCCGGCTGGCGCCGAGCATCACCGTGGAGACGTGCGGATTGAGCAGGCACCAGGCGATCGCCAGCTGCGCCAGGCTGGCGCCGAGCCCGTCGGCGATCGGCTGCAGCGCGCGCACCTTGCCGACCCGCTCGTCGCCCTGGCCGAGCACGCTCTCGCGCAGCCATTCATAGCCTGGCTGGGCCAGCCGCGAACCGGCCGGCACGCCGTCGCTGTATTTGCCGCTGAGCAGGCCGGACGCCAGCGGCGACCAGATCGTGGCGCCCATGCCGTACGCGTCGTACAACGGCGCGTATTCCACCTCCACCCGCTCGCGATGCAGCAGGTTGTACTGCGGCTGCTCGACCACCGGCGCGGCCAGGTGGTTCTCGCGGGCGACGCGGTGCGCCTCGCGGATCGCCGCGGCCGGCCATTCGCTGGTGCCCCAGTACAGCACCTTGCCCTGGCGGATCAGCGCATCCATCGCCGCCACGGTTTCCGCGATCGGCGTGTCCGGGTCGGGGCGATGGCAGAAATACAGATCCAGGTAATCGACCCGCAGGCGCTGCAGGGCCTGGTGGCAGGCCTCGATCACGTGCTTGCGCGACAACCCGCGCTGGGTCGGCAGCGGGTGCTCGACCGCGCCGAAAAACACCTTGCTCGACACGCAGTAGCTGTCGCGCGGGAAACGCAGGTCGGCGATCACGTCGCCCATCAGCTGCTCGGCCACGCCGTTGTTGTAGGTCTCGGCGTTGTCGAAGAAGTTCACGCCGCGGTCGTGCGCCAGCGCCAGCAGGTCGCGCGCCAGCGACCGGTCGACTTGCCGGCCGAAGGTGACCCATGCGCCGAACGACAGCGCGGACAGTTGCAGGCCGGTGGTGCCGAGGCGGCGGTATTGCATGGGAAACTCCTGCGCGGGAACGGGGAACGGCAGCATGCCCAGCGTTGCGTTGCCCTGTCCACCCGCCTGCCCCGTGCCGCGTGAAAACCGTGCCAAAAAAAGGGCCGGATCCGCCAAGCAGCGAACCCGGCCCTTTTTGACCCGATCGATCAGAACGTGTATTTCACCGACGCGCCGCCGCCCCAGTCCGGACTGCCATTGGCCGCGCCGCCGAGCACATAGCCCTGCAGCCGCATATTGTCGCTGAACTTGTGGTTCCAGTAGGCGGTAAGTTCGCTCTGCGCGGCGCCGGCGACGGCGATTTTTTCGCGGTAGTAGTAGTACGCGCCGAAGTTGTCGTTGCTGTCGAGCTTGTAGTCCACGCCCACGTTGGCGTTGTAGCCGTTCTTCAGCCTGATGTACTGGGAGCTGCCGTACTTCGTCCAGCCCACCCCGCCGAACGGCGTCCACCGGCCGAAGACCTTGTAGGTGTCCAGCGAAACGCCGTAATCGTTCTTGCCGGTTCCCAGCCCCTTGTTCTCATCGGCGGTACCGAATTTCACCTTGCCGGTGAGCACCAGCCCGAAGCTGCGGTCGGCGCTGGAAAACAGGTTGTAGCCGGCCGAGGCGACGACGTCGCCGAGCCCCGATGCCGAGCCAGTGGTCGTGGTGGTTGCGGTGCCGCCGGTGGATCCGCCGCCGAGGAGGCCGCGACCCCGCCCCCGTCCGAACGGGTTGATGTTGTTGACCAGGCCGGTGCCGGGAATGACGCTGCTCGAACCGCTGATGCCGATGTAGGGGACGACGAGCTTGAAAGTCCAGCGGTCGCTCTCGTAGGCCGCGGTCAGCGGTACCGACCAGATATCGGTCGTGGTACTGGTACCGTACTTGCCGCTGCTGTAGTTCGCACCGGCGCTGATGCTGAACTGGCCGTCGCCGCCGCCGGCATCGGCGGCATGAACCGCCGGTGCGCCGAGCAACAGGAGGCCGCCGAGAACCATCCAGTACTGTTGGTTTTTCATGCTTGGGAATCCTTGCGTAATCATGAAAACAGACCCGGCACCAGTGTACCGGGTCTGCAGGGGAGCGGAGCGGAGATCAGCCGCCCGGACGACCGGCGTGCGACGGGATGTCGGGCCGCTGCGGCAACTGCGGGCGTTCCGGCAACTGCGGCCGTTCCACCTCGTCCGGCCCGGTCGGGTGGTCCATGCTCAACCCGGTGGGATGGTCCATGCTCAACCCGGTGGGATGGTCGGTACTCCGGCCATGGTCGAAATCGACACCGGCGACATCGACATCGGCATCGGCGTGGCCGCCGGCCGCAACACCCGCGGCCTTCGGCGAACGCATGACGTCGCCCAGCCGGAGACCCATGCCGTTGGCGATCTGGCCCCAGCCTTCGCCGCTGGCCCGTGCGGCCAGCACGCCCTGCAGGTCGACGGCGGTGCCGTCAGCCAGGGTCAGGGTGCCGCCATTGAGCGCGGCGGCGATCTCGGCGGCAGTCGGATCGGTAATGCCCGCATTGGCCAGACTCGCCTCGGCCAGCGACAGTGCGATCTTCACGTTGCCATAGCCCATCTTGCCGGTGACCGGCTGGAACGTGACCTGGGTGGTGGTGCTGGTACCGTTGGGATTCAGCGTCGTCTGATCGAGCGTGACGGCCGTACCGCCGCTCAGCCCGGCGACGAGTGCCTGCGCATTGGCGTCCGAACCGGCGAAGGTGGCGAACTCGCTGCCCAGCCGGGTCGATTCCGGGTTGGTGGTCGTCGATGTGGTCGTATCGGTGCTGGTGCCGGTCGTCGTGCTGGTCTGCGCCATGGCCGGCGTGATGGCCAGTGCGGCCACTACCGCTGCACTGACGAGCGTAAGAGTGAAGTTACGGGTTTTCATGAGTGACTCCGGAAAGCTGCGACAAAGGCGGATTGCCTGACGAAACGGACATCATGGTCATGTCGGTCCATGTCCCTGGGGTCTTCCTGCGTACTCGCTGGCCACCGCGCAAAAAGGTGCTTCGTGTCGTCCGTGCATCCAGGCGTGGACAGGTCGCCTGGGCGAATACCCGCGGTCAGGACCGGACGGGAGCCTGGGCGTGGTGGCGTGCTGCATCAAGGTAGCCTTCTACCTGTGGTGGGTCTGTGACTTGCACGGTCCATTACGCCCGGAACCGCGGAATCCTTCCCTGCTGCCGGTTCGCGTTCGGCATGCGTTCAGCTTCCGGGCGTCAGCAGACCGTAGCCGTAGCGCGGGTCGCGGCCCGGGGGGCCGAGGTCGCGGGCCTCGCCGGCCAGGCGCCGCAGGATCTGCGCCACGGCGCCCTTGTGCGGCGCGTCCAGCAACTGGGCGGCCCTTCGCGCCACGATCGGCGCCGCGAACGAGGTGCCGCGCAAGGCGTCGCGGCCGCGGCCGACCACGCCGGACGCGCAGAAGGCGACCTGCGCACCGCTGCCGGACTCGGGCAGCACGCGATCGTTCGCGTCGACGCCGCTGACGCCGATCACCCCCGGGTAGGCCGCCGGGAACAGCGGTGGCGCCGCCGGCCCGTCGTTGCCGACCGCACTGACCAGCACGTGGCCGCGCGCGATCATCGCCTGCACCGCCCGCGACAGCACCGGGTTGTCGGGGCCGACCAGGCTGATGTTGATCACCGGCACGCGTTCGCGCGCCATCCAGGCGAGCGCGTCCACCAGGCTCGACGTCGCGCCGCCGACCTTGTCGCCGCACCACAGGTCGGCGGCGTAAAGCGTGTCGCGGTCGCCATCGACGAGGCGCGCGGCCACTGCCGTACCATGCCGCGACGCGGTCGCCCTGCGGCAGCCGTACGGCTCGATCCGGGCATGGGCCAGCGCCGGATCGGCCGGGTCCACGCCGCCGTCGATCAGTCCCACGCGCCGCGGCACGGCGGAGGACGGACCGCTCGCCGTCGTGCGGCCCGCGACGACCTTGCCATCGCCCGCGGGCAGGTAGATGTGCTGGTAGGCGAGGGTCACGCCCGGCGCCGCCTGCCGCAATGCGTGCATCGCCGCGGCCTCGCCGCGGCCCCGGGTATCGTGCAGGACCGCCAGGTCCAGTCCCAGCGTCGCGTCCGCCGACGCCGGGTTGTCCGCGGCGAATCCCTGCGCCCGCACGGCACGGAGTTGCCGGTCCGACAGGCCCAGGGCGAGGAATTCGCCGCGCAGAACCGGCTCGCCCAGCGGATCGAGCGCCACCCGCCCGGGCGCTTCGCGCAACAAGGTCCTGATCTGCGACTTCCGCGTGACGGCCGGCGGCTCGTGCAGCAGGCGATCGACGCGCTGCATCGCCGGCACCGACATCATGCCCGGCGTGCCGACCACGCGGGGCACGTGGGTCAGGTGGGCGGCGGCGGCGCCGGGCGGCATGGCGGGCATGCCCCCGGCGGGGAAGTGCATGCCGCCGGGCGGACCCTGCATGGGACCGTGCCCCTGTGCCTGCGCAGGCGTCGCGCCGCCCACGGCAAGCGCGATCATCAGCAATGGCATCAGCACGGGAATCGGGCGCTGCATCGGCATGGCGGAAGCGGTCGGGAGTCAGCTGCGGGAATGCTAGCATTCGCTGGCTTTACGCTACCGAACCGTGCCGATGCACGCACGGAAGGAATTCCCCTCCCCAGACGTATAAGGCGATAAGTGGATCCGAACCAGGCCGTGCGCGAAGGATTGCCCCCGCTGCTGCCGCGTCTGCGCCGGTTGGCGCGGGCGCTGGCGGGCCAGGTCGCCGATGCCGACGACCTGGTGCAGATCGTGATGGAGCGGGCGCTGGCCCGGGCGGCGCAATGGCGGCCGGATGCCGCGCTGGACAAGTGGGTGTTTGCGATCGCGCGCAACGCCTGGCGCGACGAGTTGCGCGCGCGCGGAAGGTCGCAGCGCCTGTTCGCCGCCGAGGAAGCCGGTGCCGCGACCGCCGACGGAAACAGCGGCCCCGCGCAGAAACTGGAGCTGGCGACAGCGCTGGCGACGCTGCCGCCGGACCATCGCGAGGTGGTGGCCCTGGTGCTGGTCGAGGGCCTGTCGTACAGCGAGGCCGCCGACCTGCTGCAGGTGCCGGTGGGAACCGTCACCAGCCGCCTGGCACGCGCCCGCGCCAGCCTGCAATCCCATCTCGGGAAGGACACATGAACGCGATCGACGAAGACACATTGCAGGCATACGTGGACGGCGAACTCGATGCGGCCGCCGCCGCGCGTATCGACGCCGCGCTGGCGCACGACGATCTGCTTGCGCGCCGCGTGCGGCAGGCGCGCGCGTTGCGCGCGCGGATGCAGGCCACGTTCGACCCGGTGCTCGACGAACCGGTGCCGGAACGGCTGTCCGCCCTGTTGCGGCCCCGCTCCCCGCAGGCGGCGGCAACGCCATCCGCCGCCGCAGGCCGGCGCGGATTCGGCGCGGGTCGGCGCCGTGCCGCCCGCCGCTGGCTGTTGCCGACCGCCGCGGCTGCGGCGTCGATCGCGGTATTGGCCGTGGCGCTGTGGTGGCGTCCCGGCAGCGGCCCGGTGCGCGTGCACGACGGCCGGCAATTCGCCGCGGGCGCCTTGTCCGTCGCACTCGACCGGGCACTGGCGAGCGAACCCGATCCGCGCGCCCCGATCCGCATCGGCCTGACTTTCCGCGGCGCCGACGGACGCATCTGCCGCACCTTCACCGACCGCGCCAGACCGCCGCTGGCCGGCCTGGCCTGCCGCGACGGCGCGGGCGGCTGGTCGCTGCCCGTCCTCGGCGCGGCGGAAAGGCCCGCCGGCGGCGAACTGCGCCAGGCCGCCAGCGACTTGCCCCCCGCCGTGCAGGCCGCGGTCGACGCGCGCATCCGCGGCGACGCCTTCGATGCGCAGCAGGAGCGCGCGGCGCGCGACGCCGGCTGGCGCTGAGTCCGGGCGAGTCCGGCGCGCGACGCGCATCAGAACGCCTTGTCGAACGCCACCTCGCCCTCGACGCCGATCTGGTAGGCCGATACGCGGCGCTCGAAGAAATTGGTGTGTTCCTGCACGTCCTGCAGGTCCATGAAGTCGAACGGGTTCCCGGTGCCGTATTTTTTCGGCATGTCGAGCTGGACGAAGCGCTGGTCGGCGCAATATTCGAGGTACTGGCGCATCGCCTTTGGCGACAGGCCGCCGACGCCGCCGGAAAGCACGTCTTCCGCGAAGCGCGTTTCGCAGTCGATCGCCTCTTCCATCATCGCCTCGACCTGCGCCCGCATGGCGTCGTCGAAAAGTTCGGGTTCCTGCTCGCGCGCGGTGCGCACGACCTCGAACGCGAACGCCATGTGCCCGCTCTCGTCGCGGAACACCCAGTTGGTGCCGGCCGCCAGGCCGTGCAGCAGGCCGCGCGAGCGCAGGAAGTAGACGTAGGCGAACGCGGCGTAGAAGAACAGGCCCTCGATGCAGGCGGCAAAACAGATCAGGTTGAGCAGGAACTGCCGGCGATGCTCGCGCGATTCCAGCCGGGACAGGCCCTGGATCGAGTCGATCCACTTGAAACAGAACTCGCCCTTGGCGCGGATCGAGGGGATGTTCTCGATCGCCGCGAACGCCTTGTTGCGTTCGGCCGGATCGGGAATGTAGGTGTCGAGCAGGGTGAGATAGAACTGTACGTGCAGCGCTTCCTCGTACAGCTGGCGCGACAGGTACATGCGCGCTTCGGGCGCATTGATGTGCTGGTACAGGTTCAGCACCAGGTTGTTCGACACGATGGAATCGCCGGTGGCGAAGAACGCCACCAGCCGCTGGATCAGATGGCGGTCGGCCGGCGACATCTTCGTCGCCAGATCGCGGGTGTCCATCGAGAAGTCGACCTCCTCCACGGTCCAGGTGTTCCTGATCGCGTTGCGGTACATCTCGTAGAACTGGGGATAGCGCATCGGCCGCAGGGTGAGTTCGAAGCCGTGGTCGAGAAGCGAAGGAGTGAGTGAAGAGGAGCGAGCAGTGAGAGATGATGTTCCGGACATGGAGGTGATCCTATGCATTATCGAGAGACGGTGGTCTGGACGAGAGCCATGCGGGTCGCTCGGGAGGTTTACGGGCTTGCGCGGCTTCTTCCGCGCGAAGAGATGTATGGCATGCGGGCGCAGATGACTCGGGCGGAGGTGTCGATGCCGAGCAACATCGCCGAAGGCTGGACGCGGGAATCGAAGGCGGAGAAGCGCCAGTTTCTTGCCGTTGCGCAAGGGTCACTGGCGGAACTGGAAACCCAGCTGACGCTGTGCGAGGAGATCGGCTGGTTTTCCATCGCGCAAACGAAACCCCTCAGGCAAGACATCGACGAAACGAGCCGCATCCTGACGGCACTTCGCCGACGCTGGCGACTGCAAGCCCAACCCCGGGGTGAGGAGTGAGGGGCCGAGTGCCACGCTCTTCCCACTCCTCGCTCCTCACTCCTCTCCACTCACTCCTCTCCTCCTACTGGCATGCCTCGCAGTACCCGGGGTTTTCCAGCGAGCAGGCGACGGCGGCGTTCGCCTGTGCCTGATCGGGCGTGGCCGCCACCGTGGTCTTGGCGATCTTCGTGGCCGGTCGCGAGCGCAGGTAGTAGGTGGTCTTGATGCCGGCCTTCCACGCGTACATGTACATCGAGCTGAGCTGGCCGATGTTCGGGTTTTCCATGAACAGGTTCAGCGACTGGCTCTGGTCGATGTAAGCAGCGCGCGCGGCGGCCAGGTCGATCAGGGATTTCTGCGGCAGCTCCCACACCGTGCGGTAAATCGCGCGCAGGCGCTCGGGAATGGCGGCGATGCCCTGGACCGAGCCTTCCGCCAGCTTGATCGCGTCGCGGATTTCCGGCGTCCACAGCCCCAGCGCCTTCAGTTCGTCGGCGAGGTGGCGGTTCACCTGCAGGAAATCGCCGGACAGCGTCTCGCGCTTGAACAGGTT
>JAGWMU010000132.1 GCA_028873095.1 Pseudomonadota bacterium
GCCCGCGCAGCAGGCCGGCGAACTCGTATTCGGACAGCGTGTCCGGCACCGGCGCCACCGCGGCCAGCATGGTGGCCGGATCGGCACCGATCGCGACCAGCACGGGGAAGGGTTTGTCCGGATGCGCGGCTTGCCAGTCGGCGTAGTCCAGCGCGCCGCCGCGATGCGGCAGCCAGCGCATGATCACCCGGTTCGGGCCGATCACCTGCTGGCGGTAGATCGCCACGTTCTGCCGCGGCTTGAGCGTGCCGCGGGTGATCACCAGGCCGAAGGTGATCAGCTTGCCGGCATCGCCGGGCCAGCAGTGCTGGATCGGCAGGCGCGCCAGGTCGATCTCGCCGCCGCGCAGGGTTTCGTGTTCGAACGCCGCCTCGCGCACGCGCTGCGGCGCCACGTGCGCCAGCTGCGCCAGCTCCGGCCAGGTGGCCAGCGCGTCGCGCAGGCTGGACGGCCAGCGCGGCTCCTTGATCGCGGCGAGCAGCCGGCCCAGTTCGCGCAGGGAAGCCAGCGGCCGTCCGGCCAGCGCCGCCTCGATGCGCCGGCGCTGGCCGAACAGGTTGCCCAGCAGCGCGTGCGGCGCGTCGCAGGGGTGTTCCATCAGCAGCGCCGGGCCGCCCTCGCGCAGCGCGCGCAGGCAGAGCGCGGTGGATTCCAGGTGCGGGTCCACCGGCGCGCGCACGCGCGCAAGCTGCCGTTCGCGTTCCAGATGCGCGAGAAAACCGCGAAGGTCGTGAAAGCTCAAGGTGCGTCCTCGGGCAGGTTGGGAATGGCCAGGTGGCCGTCGGCGTCGGTCTCGGTGAGCAGCTTGCGGTGGATCAGGTCCAGCGATTCCAGCAGCCGCGTGCGCGCCTCGGCGGCGAACGGGTTTTCCTGCTGGATCGCCGCGAACAGGTGCCCGGCATCGCCGCGCACCGCGGCCAGCATGTTCTTCAGGCCCTGGAACGACGGCGGCGCCAGCGTCAGGTCGTCGTCCACGCCGATGTCGACCAGTCCCTTGGCGATGAAAAAGGCCAGCGCGTGGGTGCTGGCCATCGCGCGGTCGTGCGCGGCCGGCTCCTGTTCGATCACTTCGCAGCCGAGCTCGGCGAACAGCCGGTGCGCGCGTGCGGCGGCGTCCGGGTGCCGCGCGCTGGCGCACACCACCGCGCGCAGCGGGCGCTCGCCGCGGGCCAGGCTGAGCGGGCCGAACAGCGGATGCGTGCCGGCATGCGGAATGTCCGCGCCCAGCAGCTCGTCCATCATCGCGCAGGGATGCAGCTTCACGCTGCCCACGTCGATCACCGTCTGCCCGGCGTGCAGGTGCGGGCGGATCGCCTCCAGCGCGGCGCGCATGTGCGGTATCGGCATCGCCAGCACGATCCACCGTGCGCCATCCACCGCGGCCAGCGCCGACGCGGCCGCCAGCCCGGCCGGCACGACGACGTGCGGGTCGTGGGCGCGCACGTCCCGCCCGGCCTGGAGCAGCAGTTCGCTGAAGGCGCGGCCGAAGCGGCCAAAACCGAGGATCGCGAATGACATGGACGGTTTTCCTGGCCGGGGTGTCGGGTGGTGCCGGGGCTCGTGCCGCCCGTGCGCCGGGCCGGTTCGATCAGCCCGGCGGCGCGTCGGTGCTCCCGCAGCACGCATGATGCCTCATGCCGGACCGTTGTCCGCGCCGGCCGCAGCGGCCAGTGCGCGCACGCGGCGGGCCAGGAACTCGAAATAGCGTTCGATGTAGCTGATGCCGTTCTCGTGATCGATCAGGTAGGGGTTCATCAGGGTGTGGCGCAGGATCACCAGCCGGTCGTTGTCGTCGTTCGTGCCCAGGCTGTGCGGGTCCAGCCCCAGCGCGGCGAGGATGCGCGCGGTGTCGGCCGGGCCGAGCATCTCCGGCCGCAGGCTGGTCACCGAGCCGAAGAACTCCTTCAGCTGCAGCGGCTGGCTGGGGTCGATGCGCAAGGTGTCGTGCAGCGCGCGCACGTAGGCATTGGCCCCGGCCACGCGGGTGTTGCCGCGGGGGTTGAGCGCGAGGCAGACCAGGTTGCTGTCCGGCGCGAACGGCACCAGCACGTGCAACCGGTCGGCGATGTCGATCGCGAACCGCTGCGCGCAGGCATGGAACGCCTCGGCGGCGCGCACGGTGGCGCGCGGCAGTCGGCCGAAATGGCGATGGTCCAGCGGCAGCACCTTGTGCGTCACGTACACCGCCGCCGCGGCCGCGCCGGACTTGGAGCCCTCCGGCACGAACTGGCCCAGGCTGCGGTAGCGCGCGAGGTAGTCGCGCGGGGTGTTGCCGTGAAAGACATAGTCGGCACGCTCGGCCAGCAGCGTCATCGCGCGATGGTCGCGGCAGATGAAGGCGCCCGCGCCGTAGGGCAGGTAGCCGAGCTTGTGCGGATCGACCGTGGCCGAATCGGTATCGCCCAGCGCGGCGAAGGCCGCATGCACCGCCGGGGTGGGGAACCGCACGTACTCGCTCGCCACGTCCTCGCGCGTGCGCAGGCTGCCGTCCTCCTGGCGGAACAGCGTGGCCAGGTAGCCGCCCCACGCCGCATCCACGTGCACGGAAAAATCCAGTCCCTGCCGGCGTGCCTCCGTGCGCGCGGCCAGGACCGCGTCGGTCGGGTCGATCGTGCCGTACTCGGTGCCGCCCAGCACCGCCACGCACATCAGCACCGGCTGGCGTTCGCGGGCGCAGCGTTGCAGCGTGTCGCGCAGCGCCGCCGGATCCAGCCGCATGCCGCAGGTCGGCAGCAGGTGCAGCTGATCGCGGCCGAGGCCGAGCAGTTTCAGCCCCTTGCTCCACGAGTAGTGCGCGGTGACCGGCGCCAGCACCAGCGGCACGCGCAGCGTGGGATGGGCGGCGAAGAAGCCGGCCAGCCCGCGCTGCTCGATGCGTTCGGCCTCCACCCGCGCGTGCCAGTGCGCACGCTGCTCGGGCGATTGCGCGGCCAGCCAGGACTGCCAGCGTTCCAGCAGCACGATGACGTCGGCCGCGGCGAGGTTGAAGGCATCCCAGTCGTCCGCCGGCAGCGCCAGGTCCGGCACCTGCGCCGCGCGCAGCGCGACCGGGAACGCCTTCAGCGCCAGCGCCAGCCGCAATGCCTGGTAGTTGGCCAGCGAACCGCCGGAGGTGAGATGGCCGAATGCGCAGGCCGGTTGTGCCGGGTCGTGCGGGTAACCGAGCATGCGCGCCAGCTGCAGGCCCACCTGGACCTCCATGTCCACGGTGACCGGCGCGGCATCCTCGCTGACGTTGTTGGGGTTGTAGGGCAGGGTCAGGATCTGCGCCGCCAGCCCCGGCAGCAGCAGGTCGGAGGCCATGTGGCCGATGTAGCGCGGGTTGTGGAACGGCACCGACTTCTTCAGCGCGGCCGACAGCTGGTGCAGCTCGCGGCGCATGCGCGCCTCGAACGCGAGGTAGTCGGGATGCTGCGCGCAGGCGGTGGCGATCGCCGGCGGATCCTCCGGGTGGAAGTTGCGCCGCCAGTACACGTGGTCGCGCAGGAACTCGACCATCAGCTTTTCCAGCAGCGTGTCGTTTTCGCCGTACGGGCCCAGGAAGCACGCGTCCAGCGCGTGATCGCGCATTTCCTGCGACGGCAGCGGCAGCGCGGCGCTCATGCCCGCTGCCCGCGCGGCCGGTGCCGCAGCTGGACCCGCGGCCCGGCGGCGGATGCCGTCCGGTTCGAAGCGAACCGTTCCGGCCGGGGTTTTCGTGGGGTAACCATGGTACGTCTCCTGAAGCTGTCGCCTATGCTGGTCGGAACGCGCGCGGAGCGCACTGATGCAGGTCAATCAGCCGTCCGCTGGAAGCCGCCGGCTGCCGGCGCAGCAGGGGTGCGGGGGTGGAGCTTCGCGCGTGCGCTGCGAGGGATGTCATGTTTTACTTGCACGCTCCACTCAACGAGGTTGCTCCCATGTCCCAAGTCACCCTCAAGGGCCATCCAGTCCAGGTCGACGGCCGTTTCCCCGCCAGCGGCGAGTCCGCGCCGGCGTTCACGCTGGTCGGCAAGGACCTGGCCGACGTCTCGCTGGCAAGCTTCGCCGGCAAGCGCAAGGTGCTCAATATCTTCCCCAGCATCGATACCGGCGTGTGCGCCGCGTCGGTGCGCCGCTTCAACGAACTGGCCGGGCAGCTCGACAACACCGTGGTGCTGTGCATTTCGGCCGACCTGCCGTTCGCCCAGGCGCGGTTCTGCGGTGCCGAGGGGCTCGATCACGTGGTGACGCTCTCGACCATGCGCGGCCAGCGCTTCCTGGGCGACTACGGCGTGGCGCTGGCCAGCGGCCCGCTGGCCGGCGTGGCGGCGCGTGCGGTGCTGGTGCTGGACGCGCACGACAAGGTGGTCCACGCCGAGATGGTCGGCGAGATCACCCACGAGCCGGATTACGACCGGGCGCTGTCCGCGCTGAAGTGACTGCCGCGGGCGGGGTGCGGCGCATCCCGCAAGGGCGGAAGCGTGCCGGGGCTTTGCATCCCCGCGACACGACCGCGCCCGGCCATGGCTGGCCGGGCGCGGTGGGCATGCCGGGATCGGGTGCTCAGGAACCGATGGTCAGCGTGCCCTTCATCAGGGAGGCATGGCCCGGGCAGGTGCAGAAGAACGCATACACCTGGCCGCTCTTGAGCTTGGACACCTTGAACTTGGTCGTGTCCGAATCGCCGCCGCCGATCAGCTTGGTGCTGGCGATCACCTGGGGGTCGTTCGGCTTCACGTAATTGTTCGCCAGGCCGGCGGTGGCGCCGTCGGAGATGACGCGGTTCTCGTTGGCGCTCTCGCTGAGCACCCAGTTGTGGCCCATCACGTCCCGCGGCATCGAGCCGGTGTTCTTCAGGGTGACCGAGAAGGTCTTGCAGGCCTTCGGCACCACGATGGTCGATTTGTCGAAGCGCATCGAGTCGTTGCCTGCGATGGTGGTCGAACACTGGGCGGCCCACAGCGGGGTCGACAGCAACGCAAGGGCGACAAGGGCAATGAGTCTACGCATGATTTGATGCTCCGATGAATGGGTAAGCGGATGGAGTGGGGGACCTGTGGCGAATTCTGCGCAGTATCCCCCGGGCCGGCCTTGATCCCGGTCAAAAGCCGCCTGCCCGTTGCCGTCGATACAGGTTCGAATGGGCCGGGTGGATTGCACACTACGCGACACGCGATGCATCGACGGCGCGCGGCGCGATGGCGCGGCCAATGCCGTGAAACGCCCGTGCCGCAAGGGTTTCGCGCGGCGACGGCGGGCTTGCGGGAGAGCGGCGGCACGGTCGCGTCTTGCCTGTTCCGCCGAGTGACGCGTCGCTCGAATGGGCGGTCGGGCAAAATGTCGCAGCACGCTCCTGATCGGACTCTAGCGCGGTGTTTTTGCGTCCCGGCGCGATCCGGCGGGCGAAGAAATCCTGCGGCAAAAGCCGCGGCGCGCACCGGACATGAAAAAGCCCGCGCCGAATCGCGTCGGCGCGGGCTCCGGGGTTGCCGGGGTTCCCGGCAGGCGTTCTACTTCGCCACGACCCGCACCATCTCCAGGCACTTGTTCGAGTAGCCCCACTCGTTGTCGTACCAGCTGACCAGCTTGACGAAGGTGCTGTCCAGCGCGATGCCGGCATCGGCGTCGAACACCGAGGTGCAGGTTTCGCCGCGGAAGTCGGTCGCCACGACCTTGTCCTCGGTGTAGCCGAGCACGCCCTTCAGCGCGCCCTGGCTCTGCGCCTTCATTTCCGCGCAGATCTCGGCGTAGGTCGCGTCCTTCAGCAGCTCGACCGTGAGGTCGACCACGGACACGTCCGAGGTCGGCACGCGGAAGCTCATGCCGGTGAGCTTCTTGTTGAGCTCGGGGATCACCACGCCGACCGCCTTGGCCGCGCCGGTGGAGGACGGGATGATGTTCTCCAGGATGCCGCGGCCGCCGCGCCAGTCCTTGTTGCTCGGGCCGTCGACGGTCTTCTGGGTGGCGGTGGCGGCGTGCACGGTGGTCATCAGGCCGCGCTTGATGCCCCACTTGTCGTTGAGCACCTTCGCCACCGGCGCCAGGCAGTTGGTGGTGCAGCTGGCGTTGGATATGATCGCCTCGCCCTTGTAGGTCTTGTCGTTGACGCCGAACACGAACATCGGCGTGTCGTCCTTCGACGGCGCCGACAGGATCACCTTCTTCGCGCCCGCATCCAGGTGCTTCTGGGCGCTGGCCTTGTCCAGGAACAGGCCGGTGGATTCGATCACCACGTCGGCGCCCACCGCGTCCCATTTCAGGGCGGCCGGGTCGCGTTCCTGGGTCAGCCGGATGGTCTTGCCGTTCACCACCAGCTGGCCGCCCTCGACCCGCACGTCGCCCTTGAAGCGGCCGTGCACCGAGTCGTAGCGCAGCATGTACGCGAGGTAGTCCGGCTCGAGCAGGTCGTTGATCGCGACGACCTCGATGTCGTTGCCGAAGTTCTGCACCGCTGCACGAAGCACGTTGCGACCGATGCGGCCGAAGCCGTTGATGCCGACCTTGATGGTCATGGGGGCGTCCTCCAGAAGGGAATGAAAACGTGACCGCGGCGAGCGGCCGGCAAAACGGCGATTTTACAGCCAAACGGCGCGCGCCGTCCGGTGGCGCGGGCAAACGCCACACTCGGCGGTGCCGTTGGCCGCAGGGTGCGGGTTCATCGCGCTGCAGTGATGCTGTGGCAGACTCGCGGTCCCACCTGCCGGAGCATTCGCGATGTCTGTCACGCGCCGCCTTGCCGCCTTGCTTGCCTGCCTGGTCGTGGCGCCCGCGCAGGCGTGGGGGCCGCTCGGCCACCGGGTGGTGGCGGCGCTGGCGCAGCGGCAATTGAACCCGGCCGCCGAGGCGCAGGTGGAGCGCCTGCTGGCGGCCGATCACACGCGCGCACTGGCCGACGTCGCCAACTGGCCGGACCAGCTCAGGGACGATCCGGCGCAACAGGCGTTGTGGGAGCGGACGCGGCGTCTGCATTACGTCGACCTCCACGGCCGCGGCTGCGATTACCGGCCGCCGCGCGATTGCCGGGATGGCCTTTGCGTGGTCGGCGGCCTGCAACATTACGTCGCCGTGCTGGGCGATCCGGCGCAGCCGCTGGCGGCGCGTCGCGAAGCGTTGAAATTCGTGGTGCATCTGGTGGCCGACGTCCATCAGCCGCTGCACGCCGGCTACCGCGACGACCGCGGCGGCAACACCTTCCAGGTGCGGATGGACGGCAAGGGCAGCAACCTGCACCGGGTCTGGGATTCGGGACTGCTCGCTACCCGCGGCCTCGGCTGGCAGGCCTATGCGAAGGCACTCGCTGCGCGCGGCCCGGTGCCGTTGCCGCCCGCGATCGCGCCATTCGGCAATCCCTACGCGCAGTGGGCGGAGGAGTCCTGCCGGATCACCGCGGAACCGGGCTTCTATCCGTCCGGCCACCGGATCGGCCAGGCCTATGTCGATGCCGAGTTGCCGGTCGCCGAGCTGCGCCTGCGCCAGGCCGGTCGACGGCTGGCCCAGGTGTTGAACACGGCGCTGGGCCGGTGATGCGGCGGCTCCCCGGCGGCCGGTTCCGCCGACGGCTCCGCGGTCCGGCGATCGACGCGGGCGGATTCCGGGAGCGGTCGGTGCCGTCGACCCGCATGGCCGTCCGTTTGCCGGAACGGTGCAGGCTGCATACGTTTGCAGATGCTGGCCGGAGTGCCCGCATCTGCTAACCTGAACGGCATGACCGAAACCACTCTGCGCCGCACCAAGATCGTTGCCACCCTTGGCCCCGCCACCGATGCGCCAGGCATGCTCGCCAAGCTGATCGCCGAAGGCGTCGACGTGGTTCGCCTGAACCTGTCGCATGGCCAGCCCGACGACCATCGCGCACGCGCCGTTGCGGTGCGGGCGGCGGCGGCCGCGGCCGGGCGCGAGGTCGGCATGCTGGCCGACCTGCAGGGGCCGAAGATCCGCATCGAGACGTTCGCGAACGGGCCGGTGCAACTGGCCGAAGGCGGCCATTTCGTGCTCGATTGCCGTCCCGACGCGCCGCCGGGCGACGCGCAGCGGGTCGGCGTCAGCTATTACGGCCTGCCGCAGGACGTGCATGCCGGCGATGTGCTGCTGCTCGACGACGGACTGGTGGCATTGACCGTGCTCGAAGTGGCCGGCGCCGAAGTGCGTTGCCAGGTGCTGATCGGCGGCAAGCTGTCCAACCGCAAGGGCCTCAACCGGCAGGGCGGCGGCCTTTCGGTCACCGCGCTGTCGGACAAGGACAAGGCCGACATCAAGCTGGCCGCCGAGATCGGCGCGGATTTCCTGGCGGTGTCCTTCGTGCGTTCAGCCGAGGACATGCATCAGGCGCGCCGGTTGCTGCACGAGGCCGGCGGCAATGCCTCGCTGGTGGCCAAGATCGAGCGCGCCGATGCGATCCCGGTGCTGGGCGAGATCATCGACGCCTCCG
>JAGWMU010000133.1 GCA_028873095.1 Pseudomonadota bacterium
TGCAGCTGCTCGATGCTGGGGATCTCGCTCTTGATCGCGCGGATCACCATCCCCACTTCGCCGCGCTGCTTGAACACGTTGATGCGGAAGCGCCCGGTTTCCTTCACCGCCAGCGCCATGTTCAGCTCGAGATTGCGTTCGAACTGCGGTACCTGCCCCTCGTCCATCAGCGAATAGGCGATTTTCTTCACCATGCCGCCCGGCAGCCCCGTGTTGCCCAGCGGATACAGCTTGCCTTCGACCTTGATGTTCACCGGTGCGCCGGTCGACAGGAACATGTCCGACGCGCCCTTGTCTACCATAAGCTTGAGGAAGTAGCCGATGTCCACTTATGACCCCTGTATCAGTACGCGTTGCAATGGTGGATTATGCCTGCTCACAATACGCTGCGACACTCTTGGAGGAATGTGACGGTGCCCATCCTTTTCCCGCCGGCCGGTCGTTTTGGCCGCATTCGCACGGCAACTGCCATCCTGCTGCTGGCACTGGGCGGTTGTGCCTCGGTGCCGCCGCCCAACGATGCGATGAATCTGGCGCAAAACCAGCTGCAGGCGGCACGCGATGCCGGTGCCGCCGATTATGCGCCGGTCGACCTGGGTTTCGCCCAGGACAAGTTCCAGCAGGCACAGGCGGCCATGGCCGAGCGCAAGTATGCCGCTGCGGCCGATCTGGCCGAGGAGTCGCGGGCCGATTCCGCGCTGGCGCGGGCCAAGGCCCGGCTCGGCGCGGCAAGGGCGCAGATCAAGAGCAAGCTCGAGGAAAACGACCGCTTGCGTGCGCTGGGCGAGCAGGCGGCCGCCAACCCGCCGCAGGGTCAGCCGGCCGCCCCCGCAGGCAACGGCAGTGCGGAAGCTCCGCCGCAGGCGCCGCCGATCCAGGACATGCCGGCACCGGCCTCGTCCGTCATGGCCGCGCCGGCACCGGCCACCGGGTTCCAGACCTTGCCCGGCGCCGGCGCCGGCCCGCAACCCGACGCGGGCCAGTCGCCCGCACCGGCCTCATCGGGAGGTCAGCCATGAAACGATCCACTCGGGTCCTTGCCGGATTCGCGCTGGCCCTGGCCGCCCTCGGGGCGGTACATGCCCGGCAGGACGACATCGACATCACCCGCCTGACCAGCAGCCTCGACCAGCTCGCCAACGATCCCGTCATGGGCGGTTACGCCCAGGCCGAACAGGCGCGCGCGCGCGATGCGATCGCCCAGCTGGCGCAGGCGGGTTCGCGCGGGCGTGCGCACGCCCTGTACCTGGCGGAACGGCGGGTGGACCTGGCCAAGGTCGCCGCGCAATTGCAGGATGCCCAGGTCAAGCTGGTCCAGCTCGATCACGAGCACGACCAGATCCTGCTCGCCAACAGTCAGCGCGAGGCCCAGATCGCGCGCCGTGAGCTGGAACGTCAGCGCATGCAGTACCAGATGGCGCTGGAAGAATCCGCCCGTCTGCAGCAGCAGGGGCAGGCGGACTCGCAGGCGGCCGCACAGGCGCGCGCCGAGGCGGAACGGGCGAAGAAGCTGGCCGCGGCGCAGAGCAGGGTAGCCAGGGCGGCCCGTCGCGAAGCGGCGCTCGCCGCCCGGGCGGCCAAGGCCATGCGCTCGGAGTTGCAGGACAACTCGTCCGGCGCGGCGCCGGACAAGCGGGAAAAACCGAAGCACCACGGGCACCGCTGAGCGGCGTTCGGCGCGCCTCGGCGGCGACGTCCGGAGACCGGCCGCAGCAGCGGCCGGGGCTCCGGAACGGGATTGGTTATGCGAATGTAAAACGCTGTTTTTGCAGATTTTGTTCGACTTCCTGACCTGGCGCACAGAACCCGTGGACGGGCTTGCACCGCCCTGCCGGGGGGAGTAGGGTCAAGCCACCGTGAAGCATTTCTGCAGCACGGGTCACTGACCTGAACCATGCGTCCATTCTCCCTGCCCATTGCCACCTGCGTCCCGGAATCCCGGCGCGGGTCGTGGGCGTTCGCATGCGTTCAACCGTCGGCGCGCGCCGGTGCGACGCGGCGCGCGCCAGTTCATTCGCGAGGAGGTCAATCATGTTTGAAAACCTGCAGCGTGAGGATGTCGAGGCATTGATGAAGGCGGACGCCGAGTTCCGCCGGTTGTACCAGCATCACAAGCAGCTCGACAGCAAGGTGCACGACGCCGACATCGGCGTGCTGCCGATCGACGACGTCACCCTGGCCGGCATGAAGAAGGAGAAGCTGCTGGCCAAGGCGCGTCTGGAACGCATGTGGACAGATCGGGCGCACCTCATCCACTGAAGCTCGCGGTTTCAACTGAAGCGCGGCCCCGGCCTTTCTCCGTTGCATCGGGAAAGGTCCGGGGCCGCGGTGCTTTCGAGCCGGCGAAAGCGTGCCGCCGGGCGGCTCGGTTATCATGGCGGCCGGTCGGTACCGCGCGCCGCGCTGAAGCCCCGACGCCCATCCACGGAGTTCCCATGACGGTCCACCAGAGCGTGCTTGAACTGATCGGACGTACGGCGATGGTGCGCGCGCAGCGCCTCGATACCGGCGTGTGCGAACTGTTCCTCAAGCTGGAGAGCGCCAATCCCGGCGGTTCGATCAAGGACCGCATCGGCCTGTCGATGATCGAGGGCGCCGAAAAGGCCGGCAGGATCAAGCCGGGCGACACCCTGGTGGAAGGCACCGCCGGCAATACCGGGCTGGGCCTGGCGCTGGTCGCGCAGCAGAAAGGCTATCGCCTGGTGCTGGTGGTGCCGGACAAGATGAGCCGCGAGAAGATCTTCAATCTCAAGGCGATGGGCGCCGAAGTGGTGCTGACCCGTTCCGACGTGGCCAAGGGCCACCCGGAGTACTACCAGGACATGGCCGAGCGCATCGCGCGCGAAACGCCCGGCGCCTATTTCATCAACCAGTTCGGCAACCCCGACAACCCGCGCGCGCACTACGAAACCACCGGCCCGGAAATCCTCGAACAGATGGACGGCAAGCTCGACGCGATCGTGGTCGGTTGCGGCTCGTCCGGCACCTTGAGCGGTCTGTCACGGTATTTCGCCGAACACTCGCCGCGCACCGAACTGATCCTGGCCGACCCGGTCGGCTCGATCCTGGCCCAGTACATCAACGAGGGCACGCTCTCGACCAAGTCCGCCAGCTGGATGGTCGAAGGCATCGGCGAGGATTTCCTGCCCTCGATCAGCGACTTCACCCGGGTGAAGAAAGCCTATGCGATCACTGACCGGGAGAGCTTCCTCACCGCCCGCGAGCTGCTGGCGAAGGAGGGCATGCTGGGCGGCTCGTCCACCGGCACGCTGGTGGCCGCGGCGCTGAAATACTGCCGCGAGCAGAGCAGCGCCAAGCGGGTGGTGACGCTGGTGTGCGACACCGGCAACAAGTACCTGTCCAAGCAGTACAACGACTACTGGATGCTCGACAACGGCTTCCTCGAACGCCAGCAGCACGGCGACCTGCGCGACCTGCTGCTGCGTCCGTTCGCCCAGCGCGACACCGTGGTGATCGGCCCCAGCGAATTGCTGATCACCGCCTACACCCGCATGAAGCTGTACGACGTGTCGCAGCTGCCGGTGATGGACGGCCACAAGCTGGTCGGCATCGTCGACGAGTCGGACGTGCTGATGCACGTGCATGCCGACGAGACGCGCTTCCGCGACCCGGTTTCCACCGCGATGATGACCAACCTGCAGATGCTCGCGGTGGGCGAACCGATCGAGGCGCTGCTGCCGGTGTTCGAGCGCGGCCATGTGGCGATCGTGATGGACGGCGAACAGTTCCTCGGCCTGATCACCCGCATCGACCTGCTGAACTACCTGCGGCGCAAGGTGAACTGAGAGCCGGCACGCGTAGGAGCCCACCTTGTGGGCGAATGCTCTGGTCGAGATAACCGCAAGGGCATTCGCCCACAGGGTGGGCTCCTGCACGCTCCGTGGTCGATGCGATCGCGCGCCTTGAAAGCCTGCAGACATGCGGCCCCGCCACAATGCCCGCCCTGTGACGGGGCCGGTGGCCCCGCAGCCATAGATGAGGAAGCCTGTCGATGTGTGGAATAGTTGCTGCCGCCGCCCAGCGCGATGTCGCCGCCCTGCTGATCGTGGGACTCAAGGCGCTGGAATACCGCGGCTATGACTCCGCCGGCCTGGCCGTGCTCGACAAGGGCGTCATCCGGCGCGTGCGGGCCAAGGGCAAGGTGCGCGAGATGGAGGCGCTCTACCTCGCCGATCCGTTTCCCGGCGGCACCGGCATCGCCCACACGCGCTGGGCCACGCATGGGGTGCCCAGCGAGGCCAACGCGCATCCGCATCGGGCCGGCCGGGTAGCGATCGTACACAACGGCATCATCGAGAACCATGCGGCGCTGCGCCGCGAACTGCAGGCGCGCGGTTGCGTCTTCACCTCGGAAACCGATACGGAGGTGATGGCGGCGCTGATCGACGAGCGCATCGGCCAGGGCATGTGCCTGCGCGAGGCGGTGCTGGCCGCCGTGCGCGAACTGGACGGCGCCTACGCGATCGCGGCGATCAGCAGCGACGAACCCGGCCGCGTGGTCGGTGCGCGCCGCGGTGCGCCATTGCTGATCGGCCTGGGCATCGGCGAGAACTTCCTCGGTTCGGATGCGCAGGCGCTGATCCAGGTCACCAACAGGATGATCTACCTCGACGAGGGCGACGTGGTCGAGATCAGCCGCGACAGCGTGCAGGTCTACGCCCTGGACGGGCGCCCCGTCGAGCGCGCCGTGCACGAGAGCGAACTGTCCACCGACGCGGTGGAGCGCGGCGAATACCGCCACTACATGCAGAAGGAGATCTTCGAGCAGCCGCGCGCGGTGGCCGATACGCTGGAGTCGCGCATCGGCCCGCACGGCGTGCTGCCGAACATCTTCGGCATCGACAGCGAGGTGCTGCTCGCGCGCACGCGCGGCCTGCACATCGTCGCCTGCGGCACCAGCTACCACGCCGGCCTGGTCGCCAAGTACTGGATCGAGGAATTCGCGCGGCTGCCGGTCAGCGTCGAGGTCGCCAGCGAATACCGCTATCGCGAGGCGGTGGTGCCGGCCGACACGCTGTTCGTGGCGATCTCGCAGTCCGGCGAAACCGCCGACACGCTGGCCGCCCTGCGCGAATCGCGCCGCCGCGGCTATCTGGGCACGCTGGTGATCTGCAACGTGCCGGAGTCCTCGCTGGTGCGCGAGGCCGACCTCAAGCTGATGACCCGCGCCGGCCCGGAAATCGGCGTGGCCTCGACCAAGGCGTTCACCACCCAGCTCGCCGCGCTGGCCCTGCTGGCGCTGGAACTGGCCCGGCGCAACGGGCTCGATCCGCTACGCTATGCCGCGCTGTGCGCCGAGCTGCAGCATCTGCCGAGCGCGATCGAAGGCGCCCTGAAGCTGGAGCCGGCGATCGTCGCGCTGGCCGGCGAATTCATCCATCACCAGCACGCGCTGTTCCTCGGCCGCGGCGCGCATTACCCGGTGGCGCTGGAGGGCTCGCTGAAGCTCAAGGAAATCTCCTACATCCACGCCGAGGCGTATCCGGCCGGCGAGCTCAAGCACGGCCCGCTGGCGCTGGTCGACGAGGACATGCCGGTGGTGGCGGTGGCGCCGAACGGCCCGCTGCTGGACAAGCTCAAGTCCAACCTGCAGGAAGTGCGCGCCCGCGGCGGCCGCCTGATCGTGTTCGCCGACGGCGCCGCCGGCATGGACGACATGGCCAGCTACGGCGCGATGCTGCGGGTGGCGTCCGGCGGCAGCTTCATCGCACCGGCGGTGTTCACCGTGCCGCTGCAGCTGCTGGCCTATCACGTCGCCGTGCTGCGCGGCACCGACGTCGACCAGCCGCGCAACCTGGCCAAGTCGGTGACGGTGGAATGATGGAAGCAGGGATGCTTGGCAAGTGGTAAGACCTAATAGAAAGTCCAACTCCGTAATAGAGTGTCCAACTTTCTTCGAGAATCGGGTGCTTTAGAAATAATAAAGTGTCCAACACTGTTGGCGCTCGGACCCAGCACAAGGATGGTATCTCGGCGCTGGCGTTGCGGCAGCAATTGGGCCTGTCGCATAACACGGCGTAGCTGCTCAAGCACAAGCTGATGCAGGCGATGGCCGAGCGCGATTGCGCGCTGGTACTGGTTGGCATTGTGATGATGGACGATGCGTACTGGGGCGGCGAACGTCACGGTGGCGGCGTGGGCCGCGGCAGCCCTGGCAAGACACCTTGTGTGGCTCTGTCAACAGTCAGTCAGGCCTTCCTCAGTTCGGCGAGCAACTCGACGAAGCGCTGCTGCAGATGGGGGGCGCTGTCGAGCGCAGTGCTTATCGCATCGACCATTGGCAGGAACTGGGCGTCCTGGCGGAAGTCGCTGCCGAATTCCCACAGCAGGATCTCGCGTAGAGCAGGTGCGCGCGCATCGAGCACCGACTGTGTGTCGTCGACATCCACGCCGGCTGCAAGCTCGCGAAGGCGCCGGCGCAGTTCGCCGATCGGGTGCGCACTGGCGGGCGCTGCGGTTTTGTCGGGAGACGGGCCGACGGCGGGCGTCTTGCCCCCGCGCTGGGTGCCCGCGGCGCGGTCGCGAGCCATCGCGCGCATGGTCTCGATCAGTGCGGACGATGACGAAATGCGATCAGTCGACATGAATCCTTATCCTGGAAGTGCGGCTTGTCATGCGACAGTTTAGCCGTCCCCTGGGCGGCCGCGCAGGATCCGTCCGTGGTCGTATCGGAAGATTGGCACGCCCCGTCGCAGGTTTTGCGAAAAGCAAGTAATTGCGTTTCAGGTAACGATCGGCTTTGAAATCAGAAATGTAACGGCAGTGATCGCTCTGCAATATTTTGCTTTCAAGCGAAAGGTTGACTTTTGCTCGAGGCCACTCCTAACCTCCGGCGCAGCGAAAGTTCGAATTTTACTGTGATATGGATCTCAGTTTGGTCACTCGGAAGCGCTGTGTGACCGAGCTGTGTTGTGCTCAGGGGAATGCATGGAAGCCGTGTTCATTCGCAGTGGGTTCGTCAGACCAGCTATTGCTGTTCGCGGAACGACACTTTCAGTCCCACGTAGTGTTCTCATCACGCAATGCCGACGAAAGTTTAGGGCTGTGGCATGAGCCGCGTGTCGAGATTGCTGGCTTTCGCCGACCGTGAGCCGTCCAACCCTATTCTCTTGTGCGACTTGCTGGACGAGTTGCTGACCGAAGGGCGCGTCGACGAAGCCTTGGCACGCCTGCATCTGGCTCCCGCGGAGCTGCGGATTTCCAGTGCGGTGAAGTTTCGCGAGGCACGCTGTGCGCTGCTGCGCCGGGATTTCGCCGGTGCAGTGACGATCCTGCAGCCGCTGGTGGCGGGTGCCACCGAGGTGCCAGCCGGCATCGCCCATGATCTTGCCTACGCGCAACTTTCGCTTGGCTCGTTCGACGCTGCATGGCGGACGTTGGCGACGGTCCAGGCGCAAGGCGACGATGCCGAGGCTGTCGCCCTGCTGAAGGCGCGTGTGCTGCATCACCAGAAGCGGTATGAGGCGGCGCTGGACGTGCTCGAACCGGTCAGGCCCGGTCCGCGTGTTGCCGAAGTCCACGGTCTGCGCGCACTGCTGTTGCTCGATCTCGGTGAGACCACCCGGGCGGCGGAACAGGCCGAGCAGGCGCTCGCTGCCGATCCGACACAGTACGAGGCGGCCATCGTCCGGGGCACGGTGGCGTTGTGGGAGCGGCGCGTCGATGTGTCCCAGGCGATGTTCGAGCAGGTGCTGGCGGTGGATCCGCACGCAGGGCGCGCGCTGCTGGGCCTGGGGCAGATCCGGATGTTGCGTGCCGATATTCCGGCTGCTCGCGCCGTGCTTGAAGGCGCCGTGGTGCAGATGCCCGATCACATCGGCAGCTGGCATGCGCTGGCCTGGTGCCAGCTGCTCGAGGGCGATCTGGCTGGAGCACGGCACAGCTTCGACCGTGCTTTCGCCATCGACCGCACGTTCGGCGAAACGCATGGCGGGTTTGCCCTGGTGCACGCTCTGCGCGGCGAGCGTCACGAAGCGGAGGAGTCGATCAAGCGTGCCACGCGCCTGGATCCCAACGGTCCGTCGGCACGCTATGCGCGAAGCATCCTGTTGCTGGACGAAGGGTGTCCGGTGGAGGCGCAGAAAATCATCGACGGCATCCTGCCGCAGACGTCCGGCCTCGGCCCGGCGGTACCGGCGGACTTCATCTACCGGCTGCGCGAACTCGTGCGTCCGAGGGGATAGGTCGATGGACAGCGATACCGCCATGCATCTTTTGTCGCAGACGCTGCTCGCGGCGGCGAAAGTCTCCGCGCCGATCCTGATGGCGACGTTGGTGGTCGGCGTGGCGATCTCGGTGCTGCAGGTGGTGACGCAGATCCAGGAGATGACGCTGACCTGCATCCCCAAGCTGGTGGTTGTGGTG
>JAGWMU010000134.1 GCA_028873095.1 Pseudomonadota bacterium
GCGTCCCAGCCCATCGGCTGCAGCACGTTCCTGCCCTGCATGCGCTGGTAGCGGCTGATCACGTCGCCGATGGTGTAGTTGCGCACGTGGCCCATGTGCAGCGCGCCGGACGGGTACGGCAGCATCGACAGGCAGAAGAACTTCGGCCGCGCGGCGTCTTCCTTCACCGCATATGCATCCCGCGTGTCCCAGTACTGCTGCGCGGCGGCTTCCACCGCCTGCGGGGCATAGGCCTGCCCGGGCCCGCCTTGTTCGGGGCTGTCGCCATGCTCGGTGGAGTCGGGTCGCTGGATGTCCTGCATGATTCTTCGTGCCGTGATGCGGTTGGCGCAAGCCGATGGTGGCTTGCTGCGGTGAACTGCTCAGACTAGCCCAGCGCAGGCCGGCCGCCAAGCCTGGGCCTGGACTCTTGTCGGGTCCGACGATGCCGGCTTACGGGGAAGCCGGACATGCCGCCGGCTGCCCGTTGCCCAGCGCGCGCGCCGCCACGGCGATCTGTGCCGCCAGCCGGCCGATCGCCCGCTGGTGCCCCTGCACCAGCGCATCGTAGCCGGGCCCCACCCTTTCCATGATCCGGCTGGTACAGGCCAGTGCGCCGGCATGAGGGGCATGCAGCACACGCACACTCCATGCCCCTTCGATCAACGCATAGCTGCCCGGCTGCGAATCGAACCGGCGCAGATCCAGCTTGACCCGCAGCAGCGGCTTGCCATTGTCCGGCAGGCCGCTGACGTCCTGGTTGCGCAGCTCCCGTGCGAGATCGGCCGACAGCGCGCTGCGCACTTCGTCGTTGAGCGGTGCGATCCAGCGTTCGCCATCGAGCAGCACCACGCCCTGGCCGCCCGAGCGCACCACCAGCTGCGGCTGGTCGACCTGCGCCGGCACGCCGACTGGCAGCAATTCGAACGGCAGCGAGGTCCCGCCGGCGGCCATCGACGCCACCGGCGCGCCCGCCGCACCGGCGGCAGGCGCCACCAGGGTGTAGTAATGCAGGGGCGCCGAGGCGCAGGCAGCCAGAACCAGGGCAAGTCCCAGTGCGGACAGGCGCATTCCGGTGCGGATCATGGCTTGCTCCCTGAATTCGGTTTGCCGGCAGGCGCCGCCGGCGGCGCGGGGTCGGGACGCCGGCCGCGGATCAAGGCCTCCGGATGGCCGTCCAGGTAATCGGTGAGCACCCGCAATGAACGCGCCATCCGTTGCAGCTCCTGCAGCGTGCCGTCCAGGTTCTGCTGCAGCGGCGAGTCCGCGGACAGCGTCCGGTCGGCGGCACCCATGGTCTTGCGCACCCCCCGCAAGGTGCGGTTGAACTGCGGCAGCGTCTCGCCGTTGACCTGCCGGAGCGTGGCATCGAGCCCGGCCAGCGACTGGTCCAGGTGCTGGCCGATGCTGTCGAACGGAACCTTGTCGAGCTTGTCGACGATCTCGGTCAGCTGTTCCTGCAGTTTGTCGAAACTGCCGGGCACGGTGGGAATCGTCAGCGGCCTGGCGGCAGGATCGAACGCCGCCCGCGGCGGGTGCGGCACGAAGTCCAGCGCCACGTACAGCTGGCCGGTGAGCAGGCTGCCGGTACGCGCCTGCGCGCGCAGGCCGTGGGCGACCAGCCGCCCCAGCAGGCTGGACGGGTCGGACCTCCGGCCCTGTGCCTTGGCTTGCGCCTCCAGCTTGGCGTAGGCGCTGCCCAGGCGCTGCGGATAGACGACTGCGCCCACCAGGACCGGAAAATGCCGGGTCTTCGCATCGTAATCGAGGTTGACCGACACCACCTTGCCGATGTTGATGCCGAGGAACTCCACCGGCGAATCGACCGCCAGCCCGCGTACCGACTGTTCGAACCGCATGCGGATGTATTGCGGCGGCCCGTTTGCCGGAGCCATCGCCGTGGCCCGATCGCCGAACAGTTGGTAGCTGCTGTCTTCCGGCGCCGGGGTGCTGTCGTGCGGGCCACGCGGATCCTGGAACGCCACGCCGCCGGCCAGGATGGTGGCCAGCGACTGCGTGTTGACCTTCAGTCCATTGACGCCGAGCGACACGTCCACGCCACTGGCATTCCAGAAGCGGCTGGAGCGGGTGACGAACTGGTCGTTGGGGCCGTCCACGAAAATCTGCAGCGAGACGCCCTTGCCGTCCCGGTCCAGGTGATAGGACACCACGCGGCCGACCTGGATGTGCCGGTAATAGACCGGCGAGCCGATGTCCAGCGAACCGAGGTCGTCGCTGTGCAGCACGAAACTGCGGCCGGGCGCGCCATGGGTCAGCGCCGGCGGCAGCTCCAGTCCGTCGAAGTCGTAGCGCGGCGACTTCGAGTTGCCCACGTCGGCGCCGATGTAGGCGCCGGACAGCAGCGTGCCCACGCCGGAAATCCCGCCCAGGCCGATCCGCGGTCGCACCACCCAGAAGCGGGTGTCGGCGGTGGCGAAACCTTCCGCGCTCTTTTCCAGCGCCACGTTCACGATGACGTGGCTGCGATCCCTGCTGAGCCGGATCTTGCCGACCTTGCCGATCACCACGTTCTTGTACTTCACCGGCGTCTTGCCCGCATCAAGCCCTTCGGCAGACTGGAAGCTGATGGTGATCTGCGGGCCGGCCTGCAGCCAGCTGTTGATGGCCAGCGACAGTCCCACCGCGGCGGCAATCACCGGCACCAGCCAGATCAGCGACGCGCCGAAACGTCGCCGTCGCACCGTCGGCTGCGGCAGGTCCCCCACCACCGGCGCCGTTTCGTCATTCATCGTCGCACCCGCAATCCCAGATCAGCCGTGGATCGAAACTCATGGAGGCCAGCATGGTCAACACCACGGTCAACCCGAAGAACACCACGCCGGGCAGTGGCTCGACACTGCTGAACACGCCGAAGCGGACCAGCGCGGTAAGCAGGGCGACCACGAACACGTCCAGCATGGACCAATAACCCACGAATTCAACCAGCCGATAAAGCCTGGCGCGCTGATGCTGCGCCCAGTTGCTGCCGCATTTGCCGCAGACCAGCAGCAGGCCGAGCACCAGGAATTTCAGCATCGGCACCATGATGCTGGCGGTGAACACGATGACCGCCAGGTCCGGCGCTCCCTTCACCCACAACTCCACGACGCCGCTGATGATGGTGTTGTCGTCCATCTCGCCGATGCTCGCCGTACGCATGATCGGCAGCAGGTTGGCCGGGATGTACAGCAGGAACGCCGCGATCAGCAGCGCCGCCGTGCGGCTGTAACTGGCCGACTTGCGTCGATGCAGCCGCGCCCCGCAACGCGGACAGGCGGCGCCGGCGACCTGGTTGTCGCGGCAGACCAGGGCGCACACGTGGCAGCGGATCAGCCCCAGTTCGGCGGCCCGCGGCAGCCTGTTCATGGCTTGCGCTCCGCGGTGACGTCCCACAGCTGGCGAAAGTCGACCCCGGCGAACACGGTGATCAGCACGGTCAGCGCCGCGTAGGCGAAAACGCCCGGGTCCGCGGTCACCTCGAAATAGGCGCGCGCCTTGACGATGGCCACCAGCACGCCGAGCATGAACACCTCGCTCATGGTCCACGGCCGCAGGTAGTGCAGCACGATCATCACGCCGCGAAAGCCCGGCCCGCGCTCACCGCGGCGGGCAAACCAGAACACCCAGCCGAACAGCAGCATCTTCATCAACGGAAAGAAGAACAGCGTTGCCGCCGCCAGCACCGACACGACCTGCGCGTGCTGCTGCCACATGGCAATGATGGTGCCCCACAGCGTGGCGCTGCTCTGCTGGCCGTTCAGCCCCAGCGTGACGATCGGCCAGATGTTGGCCTGGATGAAGACCACCATCGCCGTTGCCGTGAGCGCCAGCAAGCCGTCCGCACCGAGCCGGTGATGCCGTTCGAGCACGAACTGGCAGCGCGCGCAGCACGCGACCTGGCCGCGCGCCAGCGGAATGCGGCGGTAGACCGTGTCGCAATGCTCGCAGATCAGCAGCGGTGCGGGTGACATCGTGTCCATCGGTTCGGCAGCATGCTCCGGTATGTCCGTGCGGCGATTCTCGCAAATCTGCCGCAGTCATGCTGAACCGCGTGCCAGGCGACGATGCGGACTTGATATGCTGGCCCGCATCCCCGATCTGATCCGCACGCCTTATCAAGCTGGAGTTTTCCGTGACTGCCACCCCGCACGCGTTCGATGTGGACAAGCAGAATTTCGAGGCCGATGTGCTGCAGGCTTCCCTGGACACGCCGATCCTGGTCGATTTCTGGGCGCCGTGGTGCGAGCCTTGCAAGAGCCTCGGCCCCCTGCTGGAAAAGCTTGCCGCCGAATACAACGGCGCATTCCGGCTGGGCAAGGTCGACGTCGACGCCCAGCCCGAACTGGCCGGGGTGTTCGGCATCCGCAGCATACCCACGGTGATGCTGGTGAAGGACGGCCAGCCGTTCGACGGTTTCACCGGCGCGCTGCCGGAAGGCCAGTTGCGCGAGTTCCTGTCGCGCCATGTGCAGCCGCTGCAAGCGCCGCCGGCCGAGGCCGCGATCGAGGACGACGCCCCGGAAACGCCCGAGCAGGCCATCAATCGGGTGCAGCAGGCGATCGCCGCCGAGCCGGACCGGCCCGAACTGAAACTCGACCTGGCCATGGCTTTGATGCGCGCGGGCCGGACCAGTGCCGCCGCCGCGGAACTGGCCGCGTTGCCGGCCAACCTCGCCACCGATGCGCGCGCGGTGCGCCTGCACCATCAGCTCGACCTGGCGCGCGCCCTGGAAGGCGCGTCGCCGCTGGACGAGCTGCAGCGGCGCGTCCTCGCCGACGGCAACGACTGGGCAGCGCGCGATCAGCTGGGCGTGCGTCTGCTGCTCGAGGGCGATGCCGCCGCGGGACTCGACCAGTTCCTCGCCATCAGGCAGCACGCCCGCGACTGGAACGACGGCCAGGCGAAAAAACGCCTGCTCGCCGCCTTCGCCACGCTCGACGATGCCGAACTGGTCGGGCGTTACCGCCGCAGGATGACGTCACTGCTGTTCTGATCCCGGCTGCCGTAGGAGCGCACCCTGTGCGCGAATGCTCTTTGCATCGGACCTGACGAAAGCATTCGCGCACAAGGTGCGCTCCTACAACAGCCGATCCCGCCAGCAACGCCCACCAGGAATCCCATGCGCGCATCCACCTTCCGTCGCCTGATCAACCTGTGGCCGCCGTTCCTCTGCAACAGCATCCGCGTGCAGCAGGTGTCGGCGGACTGGACCGAGGTGCGCGTGGCGCTGCGGCTGCGCCCGTGGAACCGCAACTACGTCGGCACCCAGTTCGGCGGCAACCTGTTCGCGATGACCGATCCGTTCTGGATGCTGCTGCTGATGCACCAGCTCGGGCACGATCACTACGTGTGGGACAAGGCCGGCGCGATCGACTTCGTCGCTCCCGGCCGCGAGGACGTCTTCGCCCACTTCAAGCTGGAACCGGCCGTGGTCGACGAATTGCGCACCGCCGCCGCTGCCGGCCAGAAAGTGCTGCGCTGGTTCGAGACCGAGGTGAAGACCGCTTCCGGCGAAGTGATCGCGATCGTGCGCAAGCAGATCTACGTGCGGCTGAAGCCCAAGGCGCGCTGAGCGCCGCTGCTTCGGCCGGCGGACGCGGCCGGCGATGGTCCGACCGGCTCTCCGTCGTTCGAGCCACGATCCGCCGCACCGCGCGAAACAATCGCGGCAGCGGCGCACGGCAGGCTCCGCAGCAGGCGGTGCCGCGCCTACAATGCCCCGTCATCGACCAGAGCCCATCCCCATGCGACCGCTGCGCCTCAAACGCTATCTGCTGACCGGCCTGCTCACGTTCATCCCGTTGTGGGTGACCTGGCTGGTGTTCAAGTTCGTGCTGGGCCTGCTGGCCGGCATCGGTGCGCCGCTGGTCAACGCATTGGTGGGCGCGCTGGCACTGGTGGCGCCGAAAGCGGCGGTCGCGCTCGACAGCGAATGGCTGGGCTTCGTGGTCGCCCTGCTGATCACGCTCGGCGCGCTCTACCTGCTCGGCGCGCTGGCCAACCGGGTGATCGGCCAGCGTTTCATCAACGGCTTCGACGCGTTGCTGGCGCGCATTCCGGTGGTGCAGACGATCTACGGCGGCACCAAGAAGCTGATGACGGTGCTGCAGAACAAGCCGTCCGGCGTGCAGCGGGTGGTCCTGGTGGAGTTCCCCCGCCGCGGCATGCGGGTGGTCGGCTTCGTCACCCGGGTGATGATCGAGGACGGCACCGGCCGCGAGATGGCGGCGGTGTTCATCCCGACCACACCGAACCCGACCGGAGGCTATCTCGAAGTGGTGCCGCTGGACGAATTGACGCCGACCGACTGGACGATGGACCAGGCGATGGCCTTCATCATCTCCGGTGGCGCGGTGGCGCCCGACACGCTGCCCGCCGCGCCGCGCCTGCCGTCCCGGGATTCGTAGGCGCCCGACCAAGGCCCGCCCGACCCAGGCCGGCAGGCTGCTAACATCCGCACCCATGAAGAACCCCATACCCAGCCGCCTTGCCGCCTTGCGCGCAGCCATGCAGCAGCACGGCGTCGCCGCCGTACTCGTCCCCAGCGCCGATCCGCACCTGTCCGAATACCTGCCGGCTCGCTGGCAGGCGCGAACCTGGCTGTCGGGCTTCACCGGTTCGGCCGGCACCCTGGTCGTGACCCGCGAGCATGCCGGCCTGTGGACCGATTCACGCTATTTTTCGCAGGCCGAACGGCAACTGGCCGGCAGCGGCATCCACCTGATGAAGCAGCGGGTGGCACATGCCGCCGAACATCTGGATTGGCTGCAGCAGAACCTGCACGGCGGCGATGTACTGGCCGTGGCTGGCGACAGCCTGGCCGCGGCCACCCAGCGGCAGATCGAGTGCCGGTTGCGCGAACATGGCGCCAGCCTGCGCATCGACCTGGACCTGCCGGGCCTGATCTGGTCCGATCGCCCCGCCCTGCCGCAGGCCCCGGTGGCCGAACACGACCTCGCCCACGCGTGCATTGCGCGTGGCGAAAAGCTCGCTCGCCTGCGCAACGCCATGCGCAAGCTGGGCGCGACCCATCATCTGCTTTCCAGTCTCGACGACATCGCCTGGCTGACCAACCTGCGCGGCAGCGATGTCGAATGCAATCCGGTGTTTCTGGCGCACATGCTGGTGGAGGCCGCCGGCCGCGCCACCCTGTTCGTCCAGCGCGTCAAGCTCGGTGACGCGCTGGTCGCCGCGCTCGCCGCCGACGGCATCGAGATCGCCGACTACGCCGCGATCACCTCGGCCCTGAACGACCTAGGCGCCGCCGACAGCCTGCTGCTGGACGGCAGCCGGGTGGTCAGCGCGGTCGCCGGCGCCGTCCCGCCCGCCGTCAAGCGCATCGAGGCGGCCAATCCCAGCACCGCATTCAAGGCTCGCAAGAGCGCTGCCGAACTCGATCACATCCGCGACGTGATGCGTCGCGACGGCGCCGCCCTGGTCTGTGCCTTCCGTCGGCTGGAGCAGCGACTGGCCGCCGGCATGAACGTGACCGAGCTGGACGTCGACGCGCTGCTGGCGGAAGAGCGTTCGACCCAGCCCGGCCATGTCGGCAAGAGCTTCGCGACGATCGCCGGGTACATGGCCAATGGCGCGTTGCCGCATTACCAGGCCACGGCGGAACACCACAGCACCTTGCAGGCCAGAGGCCTGCTGCTGGTCGACTCGGGCGGCCAGTATCTTGGCGGCACCACCGACATCACCCGCGTGCTGGCGCTCGGCCCCACCACCACCGAACAGCGGCGCGACGCCACCCTGGTGATGAAGGGCCTGATCGCGCTGAGTCGCGCACGTTTTCCCAGCGGCGCCAGCGGCCCGCAACTGGATGCTCTGGCGCGGGCACCGTTATGGGCCTCGGGCATGGATTACGGCCACGGCACCGGCCATGGCGTGGGCTACTTCCTCAATGTGCACGAAGGGCCCCACAGCATCCGCCCGCCTTCCGGCGGCGGCGCGCTGGTGCCGCTCGAGCCGGGGATGATCAGCTCGATCGAGCCGGGCCTGTACAAGCCGGGCCGACACGGTATCCGTCACGAGAATCTGGCCGTGGTGGTGGAAGCCGAGCAGACCGAGTTCGGCGAGTTCCTCGGATTCGAAACGCTCACGCTGTGCCCGTTCGACCGGCGCGCACTGGAAATCGACCTGCTCAGTCCGGAAGAACGCGCGTGGCTGGACGATTACCATGCCGGCGTGCGCGCTGCGCTCGGTCCGCTGCTCGACGGCGCCGACCTGGAGTGGCTCAACCGCCATTGCGCAGCGTTGTAAGGCGCCCCGGATCACCCCGATCCGCCGTAGGAGCGCACCCTGTGCGCGAATGC
>JAGWMU010000135.1 GCA_028873095.1 Pseudomonadota bacterium
CTCGCCTGCCTTGTGCAGCGCCACATCCTGTGACTTGGCCCACGCCACTGCCTGCTCGTGCTCGGCCACCAGATCGGCGTATTTCGACCGCTGCTCCGTCAACTGCCGATCCAGCGACAAGGCCCACGCCACCGCCTTCTCATGCTCCGCTACCGTGGCCGCATGTTGCTCGCCTGCCTTGTGCAGCGCCACATCCTGTGACTTGGCCCACGCCACTGCCTGCTCGTGCTCGGCCACCAGATCGGCGTATTTCGACCGCTGCTCCGTCAACTGCCGATCCAGCGACAAGGCCCACGCGCTTCGCTCGGCCAGTTCGCCCTGCAGATGTTCGCGCACCCGGTCGCCATCGCGGGCCGCCGCCGTGCGTGCCCGGGCCAGATCGTCGATCAGCGGAGCCAGCCTGCCCAGGCTTCGGCTCAGGGACGCATCCAGTTTGGCGATCGTGGACCAGGCGGCCGGCGTGCCCGTGGCGCGGGCCAGCTGTCCGTAGACCCGCCCCGCCAGTTGCGCCAGCACTTCGTCAGGTTCCGGGCCGGCATGCGCGTGGTGGCGTCCGTCGCGGTGCACGAAGGCATCGATGGCCGCGGCCTGTTCGCGCGGATCGCACGGCCAGACCACGCCCAGCTCCCGTTCGATGCCGGCCAGGCATCCCCGCCAGTCCGCGAGCAGCGACTCGTAGGTGACCAGGCAGCGGGCATGGCCGCGGCTGGCCTGTTCGGCGTCGATGACGTGCCGCAGCCAGAGCAGCCGCACGGCCGCAGGCGACTCGCCACTGCGCTGCGCCAGCGAGGCCGCGACCTCCTCGGGATGGCGCGCGACGAGCAGGAAGACCGGGCGGATGCCCCGCTCGGCCAGCACCTCGGTCCACACGTCGACACAACGCGACAGCCGCGGGTCCTTGACGGCCCACAGCCTCGACCGGGAAAACTCGGCGTCCAGCCATGCGCGGATGGCGGAACGCGCCGCCTCGGCCGGGGCGCTCTGCCGCCAGCCCCCGGGCATTTCCCTGGGGTCGTCCCAGCGACGATCGAGGCCGGCCAGCAGGCGTTCGTCGATCTGCACGGCATCCAGGTTTTCCCAGAAGCCCTGCGGGTTGTCGGGGCCGGGCGGCATCAGTCGGGTACCCAGCTCCACGCCCAGCAGGCCGAGCACACCCGTCATGGCGGAGGTGCCGCTGCGATGCATGCCGAGCACGATGATCGCGGTCGGCATCGTGGCTTCGGCCCGGGCGGGGGTTGCCGATTTCACGTCAGAGCGCGTGTTCCAACTCACGCTTCAAGTCCTCGATGTTCTCCACTCCCACCGACAGCCGCACCAGGGCGTCGCTGATCCCCAGCCGCTTGCGGTTGGCCGCCGGCACCGAAGCGTGGGTCATGATCGCCGGATGCTCGATCAGGCTTTCGACGCCGCCCAGCGATTCGGCCAGCGAGAACAGCTCGCAGCGCTCCAGCATGCGCCGGGCCTTTTTCAGGCCGCCCTTGATCTCGACGCTGATGATGCCGCCGAAGCCGTCCATCTGGCGCTTGGCCAGCGCGTGCTGCGGGTGGCTCTTGAGGCCGGGGTAGATCACCCGCGCGATCGCCGGATGCGTTTCCAGCCACTTCGCCAGCTCCAGCGCGCCGGCGCAATGCGCCTGCATGCGCAGGTGCAGGGTCTTCAGGCCGCGCATGGCGAGGAAGGCGTCGAACGGGCCGGCGATGGCGCCCACCGAGTTCTGCAGGAAACCCATCTGCCCGGCCAGCTCCTTGCTGCCGGCGACCACGATGCCGCCGACGATGTCGGAATGGCCGTTCAGGTACTTGGTGGCCGAATGCAGCACCAGATCCGCACCGGATTCCAGCGGACGCTGGATCATCGGCGAGCAGAAGGTGTTGTCGACCACCAGGATCAGGCCGTGCTTCCGGGCGAACGCGGCGACCTTGGCCAGGTCGACCAGCTTGAGCATCGGGTTGGTGGGCGTTTCGGCCCAGATCATTTTCGTGTTGGGCTTGAGCGCCGCCTTCATCGCGGCAGCGTCGTTGAGGTCGACGAAGCTGAAATCCAGCCCGGCCGAACGCCGGCGCACCTTTTCGAACAGGCGGTAGGTGCCGCCGTAGAGATCGTCCATCGCGATCACGTGGCTGCCCGAGTCGAGCAGGTCCAGCACCGTGGCCGCCGCCGCCAGGCCGGAGGCGAACGCGAAGCCGGCCACGCCGCCTTCCAGATCCGCCACGCAGCGCTCGTAGGCCATCCGCGTGGGATTCTGCGTGCGCGAGTACTCGTAGCCCTGGTGCTTGCCCGGACTCTGCTGCACGTAGGTCGAGGTGGCGTAGATCGGCGTCATGATCGCGCCAGTGCTGGGGTCGGGGTGCTGACCGGCGTGGATGGCCCGCGTGCCCAGTCCGTGCTGCTTGTGCTTGGTGCCGGTTTTCATCAGCTTTGCTCACAGCCCGCCGGGCGGGTGCCTCCAGGTCATAAAGGCTGTCATCTTAACTTTTATGCCGGCCGCTGCCGACTCGCGCATGAATTTGCGTTCATGCGGGTGTGGCGAAAGGCATCGCGCCACCCGACCGGCAGCAGAGCCGTAGGAGCGCACCCTGTGCGCGAATGCTCTTCGTGGGCGAATGCTCTTCGCCGTTGCTCCAGCAAAAGCCGATGCTCCGGCAAGAGCATTCGCGCACAGGGTGCGCTCCTACGGCGGGGAGCGGACGCCCGGGGCGCGGCTGCCTCCCTATGCGCTTGGTCGCTGCGGCCGGAGCTGGCATCATTCGCCGGCAGCCGGGTTTCGATGCTGCCCTGCCCTCTCCATTCGCCAATCATGGGCGTACTCGATGAACCACCCATCCCCAGGGGTCAAGACACTGCTGGTCACCGGCGGCGCCGGTTTCATCGGCGCCAATTTCGTGCTGCAGGCGGTGGCCGACGGCCTGCGCGCGGTCAACCTGGACAAGCTGACCTACGCCGGCAACCCGGACACCCTGGCGGCGCTGCGCGGCCATGACCGGCATGTGTTCGTGCACGGCGACATCGGCGACCGTGCGCTGGTCGCCGCCCTGCTCGCCGAGCACCGGCCCGACGGCATCGTGAACTTCGCCGCCGAGTCGCATGTGGACCGCTCGATCGACGGCCCCGCCGCCTTCGTGCAGACCAACGTGGTCGGCACGCTGGCCCTGCTGGAAGCCGCACGCGATTACTGGCGCGGCCTGGAAGGCGCGGCGCGCGAGGCGTTCCGCTTCCTGCACGTGTCGACCGACGAGGTCTACGGCTCGCTGGGCGCCGAGGGCCGGTTCACCGAGCGGACCGCGTACGCGCCGAACTCGCCGTACTCCGCCTCCAAGGCGGCGTCCGACCATCTGGTGCGCGCGTTCCACCACACCTACGGCCTGCCGGTGCTGACCACCAACTGCTCGAACAACTACGGTCCGTACCAGTTTCCCGAAAAGCTCATCCCGCTGGTGATCCAGAAGGCGCTGGCCGGCGAGGCGCTGCCGGTCTACGGCGACGGGCGCAACGTCCGCGACTGGCTGTTCGTGGGCGACCACTGCCGCGCGATCCGCCGCGTGCTGGAGGCCGGCCGCACCGGCGAGACCTACAACGTGGGCGGCAATGCCGAACGCGAGAACATCGTCGTGGTGAAGACGATCTGCGCCCTGCTGGATGCCCGGCAGCCGCTGGCGGACGGTCGCCCGCGCGAATCGCTGATCGCCTACGTGAAGGACCGCCCCGGCCACGACCGCCGCTACGCGATCGACTCGACCAAGCTGCAGGGCGAGCTGGGCTGGCGGCCGTCGCAGACGTTCGAGAGCGGCATCGCGCAGACGGTGGACTGGTATCTCGCGCATCAGCCGTGGGTGCAGCGCGTGCTCGACGGCAGCTACCGCATGGAGCGGCTGGGGTCATGAAGGATGAAACCGTGGGCACGACGCAGAAAGGCATCATCCTCGCCGGCGGCTCCGGCACCCGGCTGCATCCGATCACCCGTGCGGTCAGCAAGCAGCTGCTGCCGGTGTACGACAAGCCGATGATCTACTACCCGCTGGCCACGCTGATGCTGGCCGGCATCCGCGAGGTGCTGGTGATCAACACCCCGCACGAACAGGCGATGTTCCAGCGCCTGCTGGGCGACGGCTCGCAGTGGGGCCTGGACATCCAGTACGCCGTGCAGCCCTCGCCGGACGGCCTGGCGCAGGCGTTCACCATCGGCCGCGATTTCGTCGATGGCAAGCCGAGCTGCCTGGTGCTCGGCGACAACATCTTCTATGGCGGCGGCCTGACCGAACGGCTGAGGCGCGCGGCCGCACGCGATCACGGCGCCACCGTGTTCGGCTACTGGGTGAAGGATCCCGAGCGCTACGGGGTGGCCGAATTCGATGCGGCCGGCAAGGTGATCGGGCTGGAGGAAAAGCCGGCCCGGCCGAAGTCGCACTACGCGGTCACCGGCCTGTATTTCTACGACGGCCGGGTCTGCGATTACGCGGCGGCCCTGCAGCCCTCCGCGCGCGGCGAGCTGGAAATCACCGACCTCAACCGCTGCTACCTCGACGACGGTTCGCTGCACCTGGAGCAGCTCGGCCGCGGCTTCGCCTGGCTGGACACCGGCACCCACGAGTCGTTGATGGAGGCGGGCAACTACATCCAGACGATCGAGAACCGGCAAGGCCTGAAGGTGTGCTGCCCGGAAGAAATCGCGCATCTCCACGGCTGGATCGACGACGAGCAGCTGCTGCGCCTGGCCGCGCCGCTGGCCAGGACCGGCTACGGCCAATACCTGCAGAGCCTGGTGCGCGAAGGCCACGCCCGATGAAGGTGATCGCGACCGCGCTGCCCGGCGCGCTGGTCATCGAGCCGCAGGTGTTCGGCGACAGCCGCGGCTTCTTCTACGAGAGCTACCACCAGGGCAAATGGCGCGACGCCGGCATCGACGCCGACTTCGTCCAGACCAACGTCTCGCGCTCGGGCCGCGGCGTGCTGCGCGGCCTGCACTACCAGTGGCCGAATCCGCAGGGCAAGCTGGTCAGCGTGCTGGAGGGCGAGGTGTACGACGTGGCGGTGGATATCCGCCGCGGCTCGCCCGGCTTCGGGCAGGCGGTCGGCGTGATGCTCAGCGCCGACAACCATCGCCATTTCTGGATCCCGGAAGGCTTTGCCCACGGCTTCTGCGTGCTGTCCGAGTTCGCCACCTTCACCTACCAGTGCACCGCGCTGTACGACGCCAGCGCCGACGCCGGCATCCGCTGGAACGATGCCGACCTCGCCATCGACTGGCCGCTGAGCGAACCGCTGCTGTCGGACAAGGACCGCCGCGCGCCGCTGCTGAAAGACGTCGCGCCCGAGCGGCTGCCGGTGTTCGCGCCGTGAGGATCCTGCTGCTCGGCGCCAACGGCCAGCTCGGCCGCGCGTTCCTCGACCACGGCGGCCTGGCCGCGCGCGGCGAGCTGGTGGCCGCCAGCCGCGACGGCGCGCTGAGCGGCGGCGGCCGCGGCGAGACCGTGGATCTCGCCGAACCGGCCAGGCTGCCCGCCGTGCTCGATCGCATCCAGCCCGACGTGATCGTCAACGCCGCCGCCTATACCGCGGTGGATCGCGCCGAACAGGAAGAAGCGCTGGCCACCCGCATCAACGGCGAGGCGGTCGGCGAACTCGGCAGCTGGGCGTCGGCGTATGCCGCCCTGGTGCTGCATTACTCGACCGACTACGTGTTCGACGGCGCGCAGGCGCAACCGTACGCGGTCGACGCGGCCACCGCACCGCTGGGCGCCTACGGCCGCAGCAAGCTGGCCGGCGAGCAGGCGCTGCGCGGCAGCGGCGCCGATCATCTGATCCTGCGCATCGCCTGGGTGTATGCCGCCGCGCATGGGCAGAATTTCCTGCGCACCATGCTGCGGCTGGGCAGCGAGCGCGACGAATTGCGGGTCGTGGCCGACCAGCATGGCGCCCCGACCGACACGCAGCTGGTGGTGCGCGCCAGCCTGGCGGCGCTCGACCGCTGGCTGCGCGCCGATGCCGCGCAGCGCCGGCAGCTGACCGGCACGCACCATCTGGTCGCCAGCGGCGCCACCACCTGGCATGGCTTTGCCACGGCGATCTTCGAGCAGGCGCTGGCGCAGGGCGTGATCGCGCGGGCGCCGCGGGTGCTCCCGATCGCCAGCGCCGAATTCCCCACGCCGGCCCGGCGCCCCGCGTGGTCGGTGCTGGACAACACCGGTTTCCAGCGGCACTTCGGCTTCTCGCTGCCCGACTGGCGCGAGGGCCTGCGGGACGCCATCGCCGAACTGGCGCCACCCGCGCGGTAGGAGCGCACCCTGTGCGCGATGCCCTTGCCGGCCTGCGGCGAAAAGCATTCGCCCACAGGGTGGGCTCCTACGGTCGGGCGCAGGGGCGTAGGAGCGCACCCTGTGCGCGATAGCCTTTGCCGGCCTGCGGTGAAAAGCATTCGCCCACAGGGTGGGCTCCTACGGTCGGGCGCGGGGGCGTAGGAGCGCACCCTGTGCGCGATAGCCCTTGCCGGCCTGCGACGAAAAGCATTCGCCCACAGGGTGGGCTCCTACGGTCGGGGCGCGAGGGCGTAGGAGCGCACCCCATAAGCGCTAACCTAATATTGCGTATCCGCAGGGAGTCCAGTACCGTTCGCGCATGAACGCCACGCTGCTGGACGAGGAATGGGGTGTGCTGGCACGCCTGCTGCCGGAGGGTTGGCGTGAGCTGGCGCGCGAAACGGGAGCGATGCGTCGAGCGCGGGGTGCCATCGACAGCCCCGATACGTTGCTGCAGGTGCTGTTGCTGCATATCGCGACAGGCTTGTCGCTGAAGCAGGCGGTGGCGCGGGCGCACGTCCAGGGGTTGGCGTCGCTGTCCGATGTGGGGCTACTCAAGCGGCTTCGCAGTTCGGAAGCGTGGCTGCGCGAGCTGGCGTACCGGATGTTTGAGTCGAGCCGTTTCTCGGGAATGACGCTGACCGTTCCCCATGGTCGGCAGGTTCGCGCGGTGGATGCCACGACCGTCCAGGAGCCCGGGGCGACCGGGACGGACTGGCGGGTGCACTACGCCATCACGCTGCCGCAGATGCACTGTGACTTTTACGAGGTCACCGATGCCAAGGGGGGCGAAGGGTATGACCGCTTGCCGGTGCGGCCCGGTGACATCGTGCTGGGGGACCGGGGGTATGGTTATCGCGCGGGTGTGGCCCATGTGCTGCGCGGCAAGGGCGACGTGATCGTCCGGCTCAGCAGCGTGGGCTTTCCCTTGCTGTCCCCGAAAAATCACCAGCCGGTGGCCTTGCTGCCACGCCTGGCCCGTCTGCGCGGGCAGACACCGGGGGAATGGCCGGTCTGTTTCCGCGTGGGAAGCACGGTGTATCCGGCGCGGTTGTGCGCCGTTCGAAAAAGCGCCCAGGCCACGGAGTTGGCCCGCCAGAAGCTGCGCCAGCAGGCGCTTCGGCGGCAAACCCAGCTGCGGCCGGAAACCTTGGCCTACGCCGAATATGTGATGGTGCTGACGACCGTCGCCAAGCAGGAACTGGACGTCCACGACGTCTTGCAGCTGTATCGGGCACGCTGGCAGATCGAACTGTGCTTCAAGCGCCTGAAGTCCCTTTTCAATTTGGGGCACGTCCCCAAACGCAGTGACGCCTCGGCGCGTGCCTGGCTCCATGGCAAGCTGCTGACGGTCCTGATGATCGAACGCCTTCTCGCCGAAGCGCGTCTTTTTTCCCCATGGGGATACCCGATGCCTGCGACGAAGTCGATGGCGTGAATTTCGGGAGGCGCAAGACAGCGTACTGGCTGTGCTCAGTCACCCCCTGCTTCCCTCGCATTTCCTCAAGCTCGCTCCACAATTGAGTGGCCGACTGGCCAACACGCGCCGAGCGCGGCTTATGTGGTGCGAGCAAGGGGCAAGCCTTTTGGGTAAATTAGGTTAGCGCTTATGGGAGCGCACCCTGTGCGCGATGCCTTTGCCGGTCTGCGGCGAAAAGCATTCGCCCACAGGGTGGGCTCCTACGGCCGGGGCGCGGGGGCGTAGGAGCGCACCCTGTGCGCGATGCCCTTGCCGGCCTGCGGCGAAAAGCATTCGCCCACAGGGTGGGCTCCTACGGGTCGGGGCGCGGGGGCGTAGGAGCGCACCCTGTGCGCGAATGCTCTTGACGGAATATCCGTCTGCCCGCGAAGAGCGTTCGCACACAGGGTAC
>JAGWMU010000136.1 GCA_028873095.1 Pseudomonadota bacterium
GTTTCCGGATCGAAGCTGCGGATCGATTCCACTTCGTCGTCGAACAGCTCGATGCGGTACGGCTCGGCGGTGCCCATCGGAAAGATGTCCAGCAGCGCGCCGCGCACGGCGAAGTCGCCCGGCTCGGCCACCTGCGGCACGTTGCGGTAGCCGGACGATTCCAGCCGCCGCTTTTCGTGCGCCAGATCCAGGGTCTGGCCCCTGGCCAGCACCAGGCTGCGGTTGGCGATGTGCGAGCGCGGGGCGATCCGCTGCATCAGGGTGGCGACCGGCACCACCAGCACGCCGCGCGTCACGCCGGGCAGCTGGTACAGCGTGGCGATGCGCTGCGAGACGATTTCCGACAACGGGCTGAACACGTCGTAGGGCAGGGTTTCCCAGTCCGGGAAGTGCAGCACCGGCAGGCCGCCGGCATAGATCTTCAGCTCCGCCTCCAGCGCCTGCGCGCGCTGGGTATCGCGGGTCACCGCCACCAGCAGGCCGGCATGCGTGCGCGCCGTCTCGGCGATCAGCAGCGCCCTGGCCGAACCGTGCGGCGGGGTCCAGTAGCGGCGTTGCCTGGGGGTGGTGGGCAGGGGCGGATGCGGGATCGGGCTGGGCATGGGGAACGCGTGTTCGAGGCGCAGCCGTCGTGCCGCGCCGGGGAAAGCGGGCAAGTGTAACGCGACAGCCCCGGTTGACCGGGGCTGTGGAGGGAAAGGCGGGGGCGATCAGAGTTGCAGCGAAATCAGCTCGGTGCCCGGTTCGTCCGGGATCAGGCGCTGGCGGAAGCCCAGTTCCCTGCACAGGTTCAGCATCGGTCTGTTTTCCATCAGCACGTAGCCCCACAGTTCGCCGAGGTTGCGGCGGAGGCAGTCGTCGACCAGCCGCTGCATCAGGAAGGCGCCCAGGCCGTGATGGGTCCAGTCCTGTTCCACCAGCACCGAGAACTCCGCGCTGTCGGTCGCCTTGTCCACGTAGATGCGGCCGACGCCGCGCATCTCGGCGGGGCTGACGCTCTCGTCCATCAGCACGTAGGCCGATTCGAGCTCGGGATCGATCCGGCACAGCCGCTGTGCCATGGAATCGGGCAGCACCGACATCGGGTGCAGGAAGCGGCGGCGGATTACCTCCGGCGAGAGCCGGGTGAAACAGCGCTGCATCGCGGCGACATCGCTGGCGGCGATCGGGCGCAGGTGCAGCTCGCGGCCGTCGTCGATGCGTACCTGTTCGCCTCGCAGTACCGGCGACTGGGCGGCATACGCGAAACGCTGGCTGCTGCGGGGCGGCAGCAGCGGGTAGCGGCAGGCGGCGGCATGGGGATTGGGAAGATTCAGTTGCATGCCCATACTTTACCGTATTGTGTGCGGCGCAGCATGAACGGTCCCGGCGCCATGCCGTCCCGGGCCGTGGCTTATTGCCGCACGGTTTGCGCCGGCCACCCGTGCCGCACGGGGCCACCGGTATTACGGCGCCGCACCATCCGCTGCAACGGCGGGGCCGGCGCGCGAAGCGGCGCCAGCGCGGATCGTCGTGCCTGGCGCCTCGAGCCGGCGTTCCAGCCGTGGTCGGCACGGTCGGTCGGCGTGCCCGGCGGTGCCGCCGCCCAGCGCGAGTCGATGCTGCCGGGCCACGTCCGGACCGCAACCGGCGAACGCCAAATGCAGGTAGATTGTGCAGCGAAGATCGCGCAGGCCAGGGGCGAACCCGGAAACGGAATGCAGCCGTCGGGTTCGTGCCCGTGCCGTGCGGTCGCCGAGGTTTGCGGGGGCGATGCCGTAGCCGGACTGTTCACCGGGATGGGCGCGACGGTGCCGTGGATCTGCGGCTGTTGAAGGGAATTGGACGGTCACCTTCGTCCAGGACAGGGGCCGTTCGAGATCGTGTGCGGCATGCCGGGCGAGGCGGTCGGGCTCGACGCGGCGATGCTTGCGCTGCCTGCGAAAAAGATTGATGCGGTGCTGGTGAACCTGGCGAACCATCGGGGAAGGCAAGGATCGTGTCCATGAAATCGGGAAGCAGCACGAACAGGCGCATCGACATTCTCGTCGCCGGGGAAAGCCCGGCCCAGGCGGAAAAGCTGCAGTGCCTGTTCGAGGAGCACGGCTACACGGTGGCGACCGCGGCCGACGGCAAGCAGGCCCTGGCGGCGGCCCGGCGGCACAAGCCGGCGCTGATCGTGAGCGATGCCCTGATGCCGGAGATGGACGGCTTCGCGCTGTGCGGGGAAATCAGGCGCGACGGCACGCTCAATGACGTACCGGTGATCCTGCTCGCCACGCTGTCCGACACGCGCGACATCGTGCGGGGGCTGGAGTGCGGCGCCGACGGCTTCATCCGCAAGCCGTACGAGGATCGCCACCTGTTGGCGCGGGTCGACGGCCTGCTGACGAACAACGAGCTGCGCAGGCAGCGGAAGATGCCGACGGAGGCGGAAATCCGCCTCGGCGGGCAGACGCACGTCATCGCCGCCGGGCGGCAGCAGATCGCGGATCTGCTGATCTCGCTCGGCGAGGAGGTCGTCCACCTCGGCGAGGAGCTCCAGGCGCGCCAGCGCGAAGTGGCCGACTCGAACGGCACCCTGACCGGTCTCTACCATATCGCCGAGGGGCTCAATCGCGCGGCGACCGAACGCGAAGTGTGCGACCAGGTACTCGAGCATGCGATGGAACTGCCGCGGGTGCAGGCGGGATGGATATCCCTGTGGGAGAACGGCGCTTTCCGGATGGCGGCGGCGCGCAACCTGCCGCCGGCACTCCAGCGCGAAGGCGCGATGGATGGCCTGTGCGATTGCCGGCGCCGCTTTGTCGCGGGCGAGCTCGACCAGGTCAGCAACACCCTGGAGTGCGAACGGCTGAAGCGCGCCGAGGGCGACACGTGCGGCCTGCGCTACCACGCCAGCGTGCCGTTGTGGAGCGGCGAGCGCATGCTGGGGATCATGAACCTGGTCGGGGCGGATCAGGGGCTGTTCAAGGACAGTGATCTGGCGACGCTTTTCGGCGTCGGGCACCAGGTGGGCGTCGCGCTGGAGCGTACCCGGCTGCATGGACGGCTGGAGCAGCTGGTGGAAGAGCGGACCGCGGCGCTGACCGCGGAAATCGACCGCCGCAAGCGCATCCAGGAGGAGCAGGCGCGGCTGGTGGCGATCATCGAGGCCACCCCCGACCTGGTGGGCACGGCGAACCCGGACGGCCGCTTTTTGTATCTCAACCAGGCGGGCCTGCGGATGCTGGGCGCCGGGACCGTCGACGAGCTCGGCGCGCAGCGGATCAAGGACCGCCACCCGGAATGGGCCGGCAGGCTGGTGCTGGAAGAAGGCATCCCGCATGCCATCAGCCACGGCACCTGGAGCGGGGAAACGGCATTCCTGCGGCGCGACGGCAGCGAGGTGCCGGTCCTGCAGGTGATCATCGCGCACAAGCATCCGGACGGATCGCTGGCGTACATGTCCACCACCTGGCGCGACATCACCGAGCGCAAGGCGTACGAGGCGAGGATCGTCCGGCTCAACCGCATCTACAGCGTGCTCAGCGGCATCAACACGACGATCGTGCGCGTGCGCGCGCGGCAGGAGCTTTTCGACGAAGCCTGCCGCATCGCGGTGGAGCATGGCAAGTTCGTTTTCGCATGGATCGGCATGTTCGACGCGGACACGCAGCAGGTCACGGCGGTCGCCAAGGCCGGCCACGACGACGGATACCTGGCGCAGGCCAACCGGACCGCCACCGCGGGCGCAGCGGGGGACTGCCAACTGACGGCGCGCGCCCTGACCCGGTGCCAGCCGGTCGTCTGCAACGACATTGCCACGGACGAAGCCATGCAGTCGCTGCGTGCCGAGGCGTTGCGGCGCGGCTACCGTTCGGCGGCGGTGTTCCCCCTGATCATGGCCGGCCAGCCGATCGGCCTGTTCGCGCTCCATGCCTCGGAGGCGAACGTTTTCGACGACGAGGAAATGCGACTGCTGACCGAGATGGCCGGCGATGTTTCGTTCGCCCTGGATCATCTCGAAAAAGTGCAGCGCCTGGATTACCTCGCCTATTACGACGCCGTCACCGGTCTGCCGAACCGGACCCTGTTCCAGGACCGCGTCGCGCAAAAAATCAACCGCGCGCACCGCGCCGGCGAGGTTTTTTCCGTGATCATGCTCGACCTCAACCGGTTCAGCAGCATCAACGAGACCCTGGGCCGGCAGGTCGGCGACGACGTGCTGCGGCTGATCACGCGGCGGCTGCAGGGCATGCTCGGCGAAACGGACGTGCTCGCGCGTTTTTCGGCCGACCATTTCGGTATCGCCGTCCGCCACGACAATGAGGGCCCGGACATCGCCCATCTCATGGGGCGGATATTGTCCGGGATCCAGAATCAGCCGTTCCGGGCCGGCGGACAGGACCTGCGCGTCTCGGCGAGGGCCGGGGTGGCGTCCTATCCCGTCGACGGCGAGGACATCGAGACCCTCCTGCGCAACGCCGAGGCCGCGCTGAAGAAGGCCAAGCTCTCCGGCGACAGGTATCTGTTCTACGCCCCCGCATTCAATGCGCTGGTCGCCGGCAAGCTGTTGCTCGAGAACAAGCTGCGCCGGGCGCTGGAGCAGGGGCAGCTGGTGCTGCACTACCAGCCCAAGGTCGATCTCGGCAGCGGGCGGATCAGCGGCCTGGAAGCGCTGATGCGCTGGGACGATCCGGAGGTCGGCATGGTGTTTCCGCTGCAGTTCATTCCGCTGCTCGAGGAAACCGGAATGATCCTGGAAGCCGGGCAGTGGGCCCTGGAACAGGCGGTCGCCGATTCCCTGGCGTGGCAGGCGAAGGGACTGCCGGCGCCACGGGTTGCGGTCAATGTCTCCCCGATCCAGCTGCAGCAGGACGATTTCGTCGGCATGCTCGAGCGCGTGGTGAAGGGCGACCGGGACGTGGCCGGCAGGCTGGAGCTGGAGATCACCGAAAGCCTGGTCATGCGCGACATCGTGGCGAACATCCGCAAGCTCCGCGCGATCCGGGAGATGGGCGTCACGGTGGCGATCGACGACTTCGGTACCGGCTATTCCTCGCTGAGCTATATCGCCAGGCTGCCGGCCGGCACCTTGAAGATCGACCAGGCGTTCATCGCGGACATGACCCGCAACCCCGACGGTCCGGGCATCGTGTCCACGATCATCTCGCTGGCGCATTCGCTGAACATGCAGGTGGTCGCGGAGGGCGTCGAAACCGTCGAACAGGCAAGGTTGCTGCGCTCGCTCAAATGCGACGCGATCCAGGGATTCCTGTTCAGTCCCGCGGTTCCCGCCAGCCAGATCGAGGAATTCCTGCGCGAGGGCAGATCATTGTCTCTCGCATGACCGGACCGGCGGAAATGGAGGCGATCGTCCGGCTCGCACATTGCGTGCCGCGCGCCGATGACGGCGCCGGTGGCGTCGGCATTGGCCGGTTATGCGGCCGGGGCGGCGTTCGGCCGCGCTTTCGGGCGCGTCCACGGCTGCCCGCCGGGAGCCGTGCGGGCAGCCTGAATCCAAATTGCTGTCCGCGCGCTCTATGGCGTGAGGACGACGCACAGCAACCGGGCGTTCGTGGCCATCCCCCCCCATTCCCTGGTCATGAATTCTTCTCCTACTGGCTCTGCTGTGCGCGCCCTCACCACATTCCCATGGTGCCCGCGTACCTGCGAGGCTTCAGCACAGGAGACATTCATGCGCGCGATCTGGATGGACAAGGTATTGGCCGAAAGTGACAAGACGGTGATCGTCGAGGGCAATCACTATTTTCCCGAGTCTTCGCTCAAATCCGGGTATTTCAGGAAAAGCGACCACCGCACCGTCTGCCCGTGGAAGGGCACGGCCAGCTATCTGGATGTGGTGGTCGATGATGCCGTCAACCGGAATGCGGGCTGGTTCTATTCCTCGCCGCATAGTGCGGCGGCGCAGATCAAGGGCATGGTGGCGTTCTGGCACGGCGTCGAGGTGGTGCCCTAGGGAACGCCTGGACAAGCTGCTGCTCGTCATTCCGGCGAAGGCCGGAGTCCAGTGCCTGCAGGGGGTTGCCGAGCCATCTGTCGCTGCGCCGCGGGTCCGGGCCGATGCCCGCACGGCACGCGGCGAAGCCGGTAAGGATCCGGAGACCGTCGGACAGGGCGTCAGGGGAGGAAACTGCGATGGGGAGACAGGGGCGGTTGCATCACAGGATCGTCGTGCTGGGCCTGCTGTGGCTCGCGTTGGGTTCCCTGGGCGGCTGCGCGAGCCGCGTCTGGAACCGACCGCTGGGCGCGGCACCGGGCGCCGATGTCTATGATTTCAGGCACCGGATGCCGCAGGGCGACGGCGATACTTTCGTGGTGCTGGCTTTTTCCGGCGGCGGCACGCGCGCGGCCGCCTTCAGCTATGGCGTCCTGGAAAAGCTGCGCGACACCCCGGTGACGGTCGACGGCAGATCGCAGCCGTTGCTTTCGCGGGTGAACGTGATCACGTCCGTATCCGGCGGCAGCTACACCGCGGCGTATTACGGCCTGTTCGGCGATCGCATCTTCCGCGATTTTGCCCCGCACTTCCTCTACCGCGACTGGCAGCGGGATCTGGCCCTGCTGCCGCTGCGCCCGGATCACCTGTTGTCGATCGCCGCGAGCGGCTACAACCGCAGCGACCTGGTGGCGGCCTACCTGGACCGGACCCTGTTCGGGCACAAGACCTTTGCCGACATGTCGCGCCACGGCCTGCCGTTCACCATCATCAATGCCAGCGATCTCAACGACGCCATCACCTTCTCGTTCATCCAGCCGCAGTTCGATTTCCTGTGCTCGGACCTGTCGAGTTATCCGGTGGCCAACGCCGTGATGGCTTCCGCTGCGGTACCGCCGGCGTTCGCGCCGATCGCGCTGCGCAATTTCAAGGACTGCCCCGAGCGGCACAAGCCCTGGGTTGCCGATGCGCTGGCCCACGACGACGTGCTGGACCGCCGCTACGTCGTGGCGCAGGCGCTGGAGCGTTACTTCGATGCCGGGCGCATGCCGGTGGTTCGCCTGCTCGATGGCGGCGTCACCGACAACCTCGGCGTACGCGGCTCCATGATGAGTCCGGTCGCGCAGGATGGCGACGTGCCCGACATGGCCGGGGCATTCACGCCCCGGCAATTGCAGCGCGTGCGTCACGTGCTCGTGATCGTGGCGAACGCGCAGGTCGACGACGAATACGCATGGTCGCGCCAAGGCAAGGACCCGGGAATGATCGCCATGACGAGCGCATCCTTCAATGCGGCGCTGGGCCTGCTCAATACCGAAACCGTGTCGCTGGCCAAGCAGGGATTCCTGATGTGGGAGAAGCATGTCAATGCCATGCGCCCGCCGGGTGCGCCGCAGGTGAAGGTCGATTTCGCCGTGCTCACCTTCAACCAGATCAGGGATCCCGTTCGGCGCAGCCGTTTCAACGCGATGCCGACCACGTTCCGCCTGCGGCCCGCGCAGGTCGATGCGCTGCGCGCGCTGGCCGGTCGGCTGCTCGATCGATCCCCGGAGTTCCAGTCATTCCGTGCGGCGCTGGCGCACGATCCGGGAGCAGGGGCGTCGCACTGACACGGTTGCCGGCCGGGTGGTGCGAGGCCGGCCGGTGCGACGCGCGCCGGCATGAATCCTTTCCGGTCGGCACGTACTCTATGAGGTGCCGGAACATCCCGGTCTACCCTGCACGGAGAGAGACATGATGAACAGCCACAAGCTGCTGAAGACCGCCCTGGTTGGTGCGCTCACCCTGGGTGCCGCTTCGATCGCCACCGCCGCGCCGGCGCCCGCCGGTGCCGGTGCCGGTGCCAAGATGAGCATGGTCAAGTGCTACGGCATCAATGCCGCGCACAAGAACGACTGCAAGTCGCCGGGTCATTCCTGCGCGGGCCAGGACAACAAGGCGCGCGATCCCAACGCCTTCGTGGCGGTGCCGGCCGGCCTGTGCGAGAAGATCGCCGGCGGCTCGACCACCCCGGCCGCCAAGGGCTGATCGACGCCATGGGCGAACGGCTGCCCTTCGCGCCGCGACCGCTCCCGGCTTCGGCCGGGATCGGCTTGCGCGCACCGCACATCGGGCGGGTGCTGAGCGAGCGCCCGCCGGTGCCGTGGTTCGAAGTGCACAGTGAAA
>JAGWMU010000137.1 GCA_028873095.1 Pseudomonadota bacterium
GCGATCGCGCTCGGCCATCCGCTCGGCGCCACCGGCGCGGTGCGCATCGCCACCCTGGTGCACGGCCTGCGCCGGCGCAAGCAGAAGTACGGCATGGTCACCATGTGCATCGGCACCGGCATGGGCGCGGCGGGGATTTTCGAGGCGCTCTGAGCGTTCCGGGTGTGCCACGGCGCCGCAGCGATGCGGCGCCGCGGTTCGTGCACGGTTCTCCACGGCCGGGCCCCGGCTGCGCCGCCAGGCATGCGACAGCGCACTAGCGTTCGAGCGCCCCCTCGATGCGCCGATCGGGGATCAGCCACAGCAAGGCCACCAGCACGTAGAGCAGTTGCGCGGCCCACGGCCGCCAGAACGTCAGCGCGATCCCGGCCAGATACAGCAGCGGCGAAAGCTTGCCTTTCCAATCCGCGCCGATCGCGCGCAGCAGCAGCGAGCCGGCGCCCTCCGTCGCGACCAGGGCTTGCTGGAGTACCCAGTAGGCCACGGCCGCCATCAGCAGCACCGCGCCGTACACCGCCGTCGGCGTGGCGGCGAAGTGGTTTTCGCCCATCCACGCGGTGGTGAAGGGAAACAGCGACAGCCAGAACAGCAGGTGCAGGTTGGCCCATAGCACCGCCCCCGAAACCCGGCGAATGGCGGCCAGCATGTGATGGTGGTTGTTCCAGTAGATGCCCACGTACACGAAGCTCAGCACATAGCTCAGCAACACGGGCGCCAGCGGCACCAGCGACGCCAGCGAGTGCCCGGCGGGCACCTTCAGCTCCAGCACCATGATGGTGATGATGATCGCGATGACTCCATCGCTGAACGCTTCCAGCCTGCCCTTTCCCATGCGGCGTCTCCAGGTCGACGGCCCCAGCCGCCCGCTCGGGCGCCAGCTTGCCTGATGGCCCGCGTGCTTGCACCGTGCATGGCGCAGGCGGCGGAAGCGCCAGTCCGGCCCGCGCATCGCCGATGCCGTTGCACCGGCATCTCCAGCGCGCCGGATCACGGCCCGGGACGAGCCTGGCGCACGCAGTTGCGACCCGACCGTTTGGCTTCGTACAGGGCGTCGTCGGCCGCGCGCAACAGCTGTTGCGAATCGGCGTCCGCATCCAGCCGCCCGCAGGCCACGCCGGCGCTGATCGTGATCGCACGGGTCGTGCTTCCCGGCGCCTGCAGCAACCGCTCCGCCACGCCGGCGCGAATCCGCTCGGCAACCGCGAAAGCGCTCGACGCGTCGCCGTCGAACAGCAGGCAGGCGAATTCCTCGCCGCCGTAGCGGGCGACGACGGCATCGTCCGGCGCGTACTCGCCGATGGTGTCGGCCACGGCGCGCAGCGCGTGGTCGCCGGCCAGGTGGCCGAAGCTGTCGTTGTAGTCCTTGAAATGGTCCACGTCGATGAAAATCAGCGCCGCCAGTGCACCGTGGCGCTCGTCATCGACGCCAGGCTGCAGCAGCTCCAGCAGCCGGCGGCGATTGAACACGCCGGTAAGCGCATCGCGCTGGGAAAGTTCCAGCAGTTGCAGGTTCGCCTTGTTCAATTCCGCCGTCCGCTCGTCGATCCTGCGCTGCAGCGCATGCTGTCGCCGCCGCAAGGCATGCGTGCGCCCGCGCAGCAACCCATACACCATGGCGATCGCGGCCAGCACGAACAGCAGCACGGCCCATGCCCGCTGCCACCAGTGCGGCACGACCACGATCGGCAGCAGGATCGGCGTGCTGGAGTTGCCCGCATAGTCGCGGGCCTCGATGTGCAGCACGAATTTACCGGCGGGCAACGCACCGAGGTCACGATAGTTGTCCGCCGTCCATGCGCCGGGCTGCGCATTGAAACCTTCCAGGTAGGTGCGAAAACGCGATTCGCCTTCATGCTGCCAGGACAGCAGCGCAAACTCGACGCGCAGCTCGTGCTGGCCCGGCGGGATGCGCACGCTGGCGCCGGTCACCGGTTTGTCGTCGATGGTCACCCGGGTCAGCCGCAGTGGCTTGGCGTGGCGGTCCGGCTTCATGTTCCCCGGGTCGTAGACGGTCAACCCCCCGAGCGTGCCCGTCCAGAAACGGTCATCCGCATCGATGAACTGCGCGTTCGTGTTGCACTCGTCATTGATCATGCCGTCGCGACTGGTGAACGTCTGCGAGCGGTACTTGCCGGCGTCCGGGGCAAGCAACTGCACGCCGGCGTTGGTGCAGACGTAGATGTGGCCGCCGGCATCGCGCAACGCGTCATAGGCGGTCGGATCGGGAGGCGGCGGCAGGTCCGGCGGCAGTACCCGCGGGCGCATCGGATCGCTGATGTCGACGCGGATGATGCCGTGGTGGGTACTGCCGATCCACAGGATCGGCCGCCCCTGCGCATCGGGAATCAGGCGCATGCCGAGCAACTCGATGCCAGGCAGGCCGGCGTCGCGCCCCAGCAGTGTCCACCGGCTGCCGTCGAAGCGTGCCAGCCCCTGGGCACTGGTCGCCCATAGCCAGGAGCGGCCATCGGCGGTGGCGTGCGCGAGCAGCTTCCTGACCGCCCACTCGCCGTGCACGCCTTTCGGGCGGAACGCCGTCCAGGCACCGTCGCGCAGGCGGTAGATGCCGGACGAGCGGGTCGCGAACCACTGTTCCGCGTGCCCGTCGACGCGTCGGCTGAGCATGTCGGTCAGGCTCTGTCCGGGCCGGTGCGGCCAGGGGGTGGCGATGGGTTCGAAGCGGGGGCCGCGATGGACGCGCCACAAGTTGCCGAAGCCCGTTCCCAGCCATGTCGCCGCGTGGCCCTGCAGGTCGTCGGCGTGCAGGATCATGCTCACGTCGGCATCCGGCAATGCTCCCCCGGCCTTGCCGAAGTAGCGCCAGCGGCCGCCTTCGTACAGGCCCAGGCCATCGCCCGTCGACCCCACCCAGAGACGTTGGTTGCCCCGAGCGTCGGTATCGACCAGCACGCCGAACACCCCGATCTCGTGCGACCCCATGAGCGACACGGTCTTCCATCGGCGCGCTCCCACGATCATGCGGGCCACGCCGGCTTCGGTCGCCAGCCACAGCACGTCCTCGCCGTTGGGACTGCGCCAGCGGCTGATGCCTCGGATGGCATTCGACGGCAAGCCGTAGCGCCGGTCGAACACGCGCACACGATCGCGGTAGATGCGCACCAGCCCGCTGCGTGAGGCTACCCACAGCGCATGGCCGCCGTTCGAGGTCGGCGTCTCGACCATGTCGTACAGCTCGTCGGTCGGCAGGTCGCCGGACGCCACGCTCCATCCGCGCAGGCCGTGCTCGTCGAGCCGCCACAATCCACCGCTGAAGACGGAAATCCACAGGGCCTCGTGGCCGCCATGGCGCGTGACGAACAGATCCTCGATATCGCTGGGATCGAACCCGGGCGCGCTGAACCGTTTCCAGTCGCCGCCGTTCTCGCGGTACCAGAGTCCCTGGCTGCCGGAACCGGCCCACAGCCTTTCATGCCCCTCCAGCGAACGGGTCTGCGCCAGCGACAGCAGCACCCCGTGCGGCAGTTGGGCATTGCCCGGATCCGCATGCCAGCGGCCCTGCTCGCGATAGAACAGGCCGGCATCCCAGGTTACCGCCCACAGCCGCGGACCATCCGGGCCGCGCGTCTCGACCAGGCGGCGTATGCGATGGCTGTCCATGCCTTCGGCCGCACCCTCGAGATGCCAGCGCGTGCCGTCGTAGCGGGCCAGCCCGAACGTGCGCGAACTGGCCCACAGCGTGCCGGCATGATCCGTGAAGAGCTGGTCGACGTAGCCGTCCAGCGCGGGGTCGTCCAGCGCATGCCAGCGCTTGCCGTCGTACCACGCCAGCCCGTGCTGGGTGCCGACCCAGACGAATCCCTGCCGATCGGTCTGCAACGTGACGGCGACCGGGTCGGGCAAGCCGTCGCGCGTCGTGAACGTGGTGAAGGACGGCGCCCCCAGGTCGAACAGGTCAAGCGACCGCGTTCCCGGCAAGGTCGCCGCCGGCGCCCCCGTCGCCAGTACCAGGCCAAGCAGCAGGCCGAGCAACCCGGGCGGCGCGAACGCCGGACGCGCCCGAAGTCTCCCTGCTTTCATCTCCATCGATCGTCACTGCCAGGTAGGCGCGTCTGCGGACTACGGGTCAACGCCTTCGGCCAGCAGCGTAGCCACTTCGTGCGGCAGCAGCTCCCTGCTGCAGTCGGACTTGGGATTCAGCACGAGCGCCGCTCCCGCCGTGAGTTCGAACAGTGTACGCGCCGGCAACAGCAGATAGCTCATCTGCCGCGTAATCGACCGCTGCAGGACCGGCAGCGAGCTGAAGAAGGGCGTGACGGGCGAACCGTCGCTGCGCAACCAGCTCTGGATCGAGACGCGCACCTCCGGCGGCGCGGGGATCGCGCCGTCCGCTCCCTGCGCGCCGTCGCCCTCTTCCTGGACCGCGCTGCCGATCACGTATATCTCGGACCCGAGCAGCTCGCGGTGGAAGTCGGCGAGGCCGGACGGATCGGCCGCCGCCACCCGCAACGCACGCTCAAGCGAAGTCTCTTCAACAGTCATGGATAACCTTTTTCATGATCGGAACCTTGCGCAACCCCGGAGCGACAGTCCGTGATTTCTCCCTGCCCAAAAATACTTCATCCGGGAGAAAAGGGGCAGGCCTGATCCGATCGGGTTTTGCTCGCGGGTCGCCGGGTTCGGTGCTATGTCTGTCGTGCCTGCCTTGCCGTCGAGAAAAGAGATGCCGGATCTTCCCCTGCGCTGTTCCATGGTTTCGGTGGTGGTCGTCCGGGGCGTCGGCGAAGACGCCCGCACCCTGCTCGTGCATCGCGCCGGATCGCACCTGCAAGGGCTGTGGACCTACGTGGCCGGACACCTCGAAGCGGACGAAAAAGCCTGGCAGGCCGCCCTGCGCGAACTGCGCGAGGAAACCGGCCTGCACGCCGCCGCCCTGTATTCGGCCGACCGCTGCGAAACCTTCTACGACGCGCGCGACGAATGCCTCGCCATCGTGCCGGCCTTCGTCGCCTTCGTCGATGCAGGCGCCGAGGTCCGCCTGAACCGCGAACACGACGACCACGCATGGGTACCGTTCGCCGAAGCGATCGCCCGGCTCCCGTTCGGCGGGCAGCGCGATATCTACGTCGATGTCGAGCGCGAGTTCGTGCTGCGGCCGCCGCCGGACGCGCTGCGCATGCCCTGCTGAGACCTTGCCGCTGGCGTGCGTGCCGGCGCGCCCGGCGGGGCGGGCCACACGATCGGCCGTCCCTGCGCGCCGCGACCTGCCTGCCGGGTACGCTTCGAATCCGGGCTTAGCTCACTGCACGACGAGCTCGGCCACGACCGGAAAATGGTCGGACGGATAGCGCGCGCCCTCGTGCGTGGTGACCGTCCGCACCGCGCGCGTGCGGAAGCCGCGGGTCAGGATCCAGTCGATCCGCCGGTCGGGATTGCCGGTGAAGTTGTGGAACGTCTTCGCCGGTCCGGATCGCGAGCTTGCCACGGCCCAGGCATCATGCAGCGCCCGGGTCAGTTTCGCGTACACGGGGGTATCAGGCCCGGTATTGAAATCCCCGGCCAGGATCACCCGCGCCGTCGGCGGCAGCTTGGCGATCCGCCGCAGGATCTCGTCCGCGCTGAGCAGGCGCGCACGGACGTCCTGGTCGCGGTAAGGGAAGTGCGTGTTGAAATAATCGAACGTGCCGCCCCCATGGCGCAGGCGAAACCGCGCCCAGGTCACCATGCGCGGATACGGCTGGCCCCAGGTCCTGCTGCCGGGCACGTCCGGCGTGTCGGAGAGCCAGAAATCGCCGGAACGCAGCACCTGCAAGCGGTCCGTGCGATAGAACACGCCCATGTGCTCGCCCTTCGTGCCGCCTTCCCTGCCCTGCCCGAACCAGGCATAGCCGGGCAGGTGGGCGGCGATGTACTCGCCCTGCTCCTCGGTCAGCTCCTGGGTGCCGAGCACGTCCGGATGCTGCGCCTTGACCACCCGCACCAGCAGCTCGCGCCGATGCGCCCACGCGTTCATGCCGGTGTCCACCGGCACGCGGACATTGAACGTCATCACCCGCAGCGCCACGCCGGCCGCGGCCCCCGGCCCGGCCACGCCCAGCATCAGCAGGCCGATCAGCAGCAGACACCAGCGGCGCAGGGTCATCGCACACCTCGGGAAGGAAACGATGCCGCTCATGCGTGCGGCAACGTCTGCACCGAACGCAACAAGGTGGCCAGTCCGCCCCAGGCGATCTGCGCACCGATGCACAGCAGGATGAAGGAGATCAGGCGCTGCACCCCGCTGATCGCGTGCCCCGGCAGCATCCGGCTGAGCCGGGGCGCATACGCGTAGCTGAAGAACACCAGCACCGCCAGCAGCAGCGCCGCGACGAAGATGGCCGCATGCATCAGCAGGCTGGCCTGCCAATCGTGGCCGGCGGCGTGCGCGCTGAGCGTGAGCACCACCACGATCACGCCCGGGCCCACGGTCAGCGGAAAGGTCAGCGGATAGAACGCCTGGCGCATCACGCTGTCGACGTCGGGCCGGGCGGCCGGCGCATCGCTGGGCGACGGGTCCTGCGCATTGAGCATGCTCCAACCCATCGCGGCCAGGGTCAGGCCGCCCGCGACCTGCAGCACCGGCAGGCTGATGCCGAAGAACTTCAGGATCAAGGCGCCCAGCAGTTCGATCACCGCGATAAACCCGAGCATGCCCAGCGCGATGCGCCAGGCCAGCTGGCGATAGACTGCAGGCGGCTCGTCGCCAACCACGCCCAGCAGGATCAGCGCCGAGCCCAGCGGGTTGATCACCGGAAGCAGCGCGGCGAACGCCAACGGCATGAAACGGAAGGCGGAGTCGAACACGGGCGGATTCTCCAAGGCATGATCCACGACGTCGAGCGAGCCGACGACACGACCTTAGCATCACCGCACCCGATGGCCGGCGTCGACCCTTCGAACCGGGTCAGTTCACCCCGTGGCGCTGCTCGTGCTGCTGTCGCCGTTCGCGCAGCGGATCAGCCCGGGAGCCTGGGGGCAAGTGAAAACCCCGCATCAGGGCAGCCCACCAGGGCAATTCCGCCTCCGCCCCCTTTGCCCGGGAATCGGCAATCTAATGCCTGGCCGGCCGATGCTTGCCTTCATCGCTGCCGCGCGATGGCGACGAGGCACCGCGGAGCAAATGATGCTGGTGCGCGTCCGACAGGAGTTCGACCACCGGAGCGAAGCCGCCGAAGATCATCCGCTTGCCGTCGAACGGCATCGGGTGGGTCTCCATGTTCAGGCGCGGGTCTTTCATGACCTTGGCCATGCCGGCGTCGCGGGTCTCCTTGTCGGGCCACTCGATCCACGAGAACACCACCGTCTCGCCGTCCTTGGCCTGCACCGCACGGCGGAAGTCGGTGAGCTTGCCGGCTGGCACATCGTCGCCCCAGCATTCGAGTACGCGCAGGGCGCCCTGCTCGATGAAGGCGGCATCGGTATCGCTCGCCTGGGTGACGAACTTTTTCTTGTTGGCGGTGGGAACGGCCAGCACGACACCATCGATGTATGACATCTCAGTTCTCCTGTCGTCGCCCCAAACCGGGGCTGGGCGCGACAGTGTGCCAGCGCTCCGGTTATTGCCGGATCACGGAATGGTTAAATCCAGAGGATGCTGCCATTCGCATGCTCCCGGGCCCGGCCCACGTATCCCGGTGCAGCCGGTCGCCATAGCTGCCGCGGCGATGCGGACCGTGGCGCCAATCGCATGTTTCGCCGCATCTCGCTGTCGATCTGCATGCCCCTTCTTCGTCGCCGAGAATGAAGCGTATCCTCACCGCCCTGAACCAGGAGAACCCGCATGCTCGGCAGGAACACGGTCTGCCTCTGGTACGACGGCACCGCGCTGGACGCCGCCACGTTCTACGCCGGCACCTTCCCCGACAGCGCGCTGGGCGCGGTCCATCGCGCGCCGGGCGACTACCCCGCGGGCAAGCGGGGCGACGTGCTGATGGTCGAGTTCACGGT
>JAGWMU010000138.1 GCA_028873095.1 Pseudomonadota bacterium
ATGTATGACCTCGGCAGCGCACTGCCCTATCCGATGCTGCGCCAGGACAAGCTGGCGATGGCGATGAAAATCGGCAACACCTACCGCCTGCGCGACATCCGCCGGCACCACTGGGAGTCGCTGCTGCGCAGCGCCCGGGTCGATATCGAGGCCACGCTGGCACGCATCGCCGGCATGGCCGAGGCCCTGCCCGACCACGCCAGCGACCTGGCCCGAGGCATGCGCGATGGAGGGCTTGACCACCCGACCCTGCAGCAGTTGCCAACCCTGCTGGCCGACAGCGCCCGCGAAAAAGGGCAGCGGCTCGCGCAGAGTCGCGTCCACGGGGATTGAACACACCTCTTCGGCAAGAAGCATCGGCCCCGGCCCGCAACGGTCATCCCGCCAGAAGCTGCCCGATCCGCGCCCACGCCACGTCCCAGCCGATCCGCTCCTGTTCCAGCCGCACGCGCACGCCCCAGCGGTCGCCGCGCAGGCCGCGGTACAGCGCCTGCTCGGCGGCATCCAGGTGCTCGATCACGTCGGCGCGGTGCGGCTGCGGCTCGGTCACCCACAATGTGCGATGGGCATGACATCGGCGACACCGATGCGGCGGTACACCCGCTTGCCGCCGAGATGGGTGTGCTATCGACTGGACACGGCCGTGCGGAAGTTGTCCTGTGTAATGGGCGACGCCTCATCCGCGGCGATTTGGCGCCGGGGTGCCGGTCGCAGCGCCTTGAAGCAACCCCTGCTGCCCCAACCTCTGCTTTGCTTTCCGCCCCGGCAGATACCCATGACCCCACCCGTTCCCGTCCGCATCGACTTTGTCTCCGACGTTTCCTGCCCGTGGTGCGCGATCGGTCTGGCGTCGCTGCAGCAGGCGCTGGCGACGCTGTCGGGCGAGGTGTCGGCGCAGATCCATTTCCAGCCGTTCGAGCTGAACCCGCAAATGCCTCCGCAGGGGCAGGATTCCACCGAACATCTGCTGCAGAAATACGGCGGCACGCCCGAGCAGATCGACGCCAATCGCGAAGCGATCCGTGCACGCGGCGAGTCGCTGGGTTTCACCTTCCGGATGGATCGGCGCAGCCGCGTCTACAACACCTTCGATGCGCACCGGCTGCTGCACTGGGCCGCGCTGGAAGCTCGCCAATTGCCGCTGAAGCAGGCGCTGCTGCGGGCGTATTTCAGCGACGGCGCGGATGTGAGCTCGCACGACACGCTGCTGCGGCTGGCGGCCGAGGTGGGGCTGGATACCGGACGTGCGCGGCAGATACTTTCGAGCGACGCCTATGCCGACGACGTGCGCGCGCAGGAACAGTTCTACCTGCAGCGCGGCATCCACGCGGTGCCGGCGATCGTCATCAACGAACAGCAGCTGATTTCGGGCGGCCAGCCGCCGGAAGTCTTCGAGCAGGCGTTGCGCAGGATCGCTGCAACCGCCTGAAGGGAATCTCGAATGACCTGGTTCTTGTGGCACTTGGCAGGAGCGCAGCCTGTGCGCGAACCCCTCGTTACCGCGTCGCACCGTGCTTTCGCGCACAGGGTGCGCTCCTACGAAATCGGGGTTATTCGAGGTGCCCTCAGGCGATGCCGGCGCCGGCTTGCAGCCGGTGCCTGACCGGGGCCGGGCGGCCCAGCAGATAGCCCTGGCCGAATTCGCAGCCCATGCCGAGCAGGGCGTCGCGCTGCGCCGCCGTCTCGATGCCTTCGGCGATCACCTCGATGTTCAACGCACGGGCCAGCGCGAGGATCGCCGCCACCACCGGCGTGCTGTTGGCGTTTTCCTTCTGGTCCAGCTCATGCACGAAGGCCTGATCGATCTTCAGCATGCGCAAGGGCAGCGAGTGCAGGTAGCTGAGCGAGGAATAGCCGGTGCCGAAATCGTCCAGCGCCGCACCCACGCCGGCTTCGCGCAACCGCTCCAGCGTGGCGCGCACGTGCGCGGGATCGTCCAGCAGCGCGCCTTCGGTGACCTCGACGATCATGCGCGAGGCCGGCAGACCGACGCGTTCGAGCAGCTGCAGCAACCGCGTATCGAAAGCCGCGTGGCGCAGGTGCCGTGCCGACACGTTGATCGTCACGAACTCCCCGCCCGCAAAATGCCGCTTGAACTGCGCGCAACTGAGCTCGAACATGCGCCAGTCGATCGCCTCGATCAGCCCGCTGTCCTCGGCGATCTTGATGAAGTCCACCGGCTTGAGCACGCCGCGCAGCGGGTGGTTCCAGCGGATCAGCGCCTCATGGCCCACCACCTCGCCGCCGTCGAGACGGCAGACCGGCTGAAAATACGGCTCGAACTCGTCGTGCTGCAGCGCGTGGCGCAGTTCCGCCTCCAGCGTGAGCACGTCGACCACGTCATTGACCAACGATTCGTCGAACATCTCGAAGCGCTTGCGCCCCCGGTCCTTGGCGCGGTACAGCGCGATGTCGGCGTCGCGCAGCACCTCGTCGCTGCTGCCGTAGCGGTCGTCGCCGATCGCGATGCCGATGCTGGCCGACGGCTCCAGCTCCTTGCCGGCCAGCTGCAGCGGCGCACCCAGGACGCGCAGGATGCGCCGGGCCACTTTCACCGCGGTTTCGGGCAGCGGCACATCCTCCAGCAGGATCGCGAATTCGTCGCCGGACAGTCGCGCCACCACGTCAGGATCGCGCACGCAGTAAAGCAGTCGGCTGGCGACGGCCTTCAGAAACTCGTCGCCGGCCAGATGGCCGAGGCTGTCGTTGACCACCTTGAAGCGGTCGATGTCCAGGTAGAGCAGTGCGCAGTGCCGCCGCGGCTCGCGTTTCAGCATGCCCAGCACCCGGTCGAGCCGGTCGCGCAGAAAATCGCGGTTGGGCAGGCCGGTCAGGGGGTCGTGCATCACCTGATGCTTCAGTTGTTCCTGCACCTGCTCGCGCTGCAGGATCTGCTCGCGCAGCTCCTGCGTGCGCTCCTCCACCCGCTGTTCGAGTTGCACATTGGCCTCGTGCAACGACACCGCGGTACGCCGGCGATGGATGCTGTTGGCGATCTGCAGCGCGGCGAAAGACAGCAGCTCCTGATCGGCCTCGTCGTAGACGATCTCCTTGACCAGGCTCTGCACCGTCACCAGGCCGATCACCTCCTCGCCCACCAGCAACGGCACGCCCAGCCAGCAGGTCGCCGGCTGGCCCACGAGCTGCGGCACCACTTCGCCCTGCCTGCTCAGCGCGTCGATGCCGGCCCGCAGCGCCAGCAACGGGCTGCCCTTGCGCAGGACGTATTCGCTCAGGCCATGGCCGAGCGGGCGCGTCGGCATGCTGCGCACCTCCGTCCCCATGTAATACGGGAAAGACAGCTCCGTGCGATCCTCCGAAAGCAGGGCAATATAGAAGTTCGCCGCGTACAACAGCTCGCCCACCACGTCATGCACGCGCCGGTAGAACTCGTTCTCGTCGATATCGGCGGTGGCCAGCTGGGCGATCTGGAACAGCGCGGCCTGCAACCGCTCGGCACGCTGGCGTTCCACGATCTCCTGCTGCAGGCCACGGTTGGCTTCGGCCAGCTCCTGCGTGCGCAGGCGCACGCGCAGCTCCAGTTCGTCCTTGCTCTGCTTGCGCTCCAGCGCGGTCAGGACGTGGCTGCCGACGAACTCCAGCAATGCCCGATCGTCTTCCGAAAAGCCGACGCCCTCGAGATAGCTCTGCACCACCAGCGCACCGTACACCTGGCCATCGCGCAGCATCGGCACGCCCAACCAGTCGACGCAGTCCGGACCGATCGGCACCAGCGGCCCGTCCACCTGCTCGCGCAGCTGCTGGATGCTGCCCATCATCGGTTTGCCGCCGGTCAGCAGATGCCAGGTCAACGAGTGGCGCCGGTTTTCCAGCGGCTCTTCCTTGCTGGTGTCGGGGCCCTGCGGGTCCTCGACGTCGACGTAATAGAGGAAGCGCACCGTGCCGCGCTCCGGGTCGTGCCGCACGATCACGAAATTCTCGCCGTACATCAGCGTACTGACGATCGAGTGGATGCCGCGCAGCATTTTCGGCATGTCCAGATCGGAACCGGCCAGATCGGAGATCGCGAACAGCGCGCGCTGCAGGTTCTCCGAACGCTCCAGTTGCCTGTGCGAATCATGCAGGTCGGCCAGCTGCAGCGCGTGCTTCAGGTGGCGGCTGGCCAGCGCCAGGCGCGAGGCCAGCACCGTGCGCAACGGCGACACGGCCTGGCTGTCGGCAAAACGCAGCAGCAGCACGACCCGCTCGGCCGCCAGCAGTCGCCATGCCACCTGCCGGCCGTCGTCGCCGAGCAAAATCCCGTCGCCGTCCAACGCACCCTGCGCCCAAACGATATCGTCCGGCGCCACGGCGTCGCCGAAGGGCACATGCGCCTCGCAGGCGCCACACAGCAGGCTGGCCGACTCGCAACCGGGCAGGGACTGCGCCAGGGCCACGATCACCGCCGCGACTTCCATCGGCGTGACAGCCTCGATCAGGCGGCCCAGCCATGCCAGCTGTTCCGCCGCGGCGGGGATCGCCTGGTCCGGGGCATGCTGTTGCTTCATCGCATCACGGTACTCGGATGGAATTTCGGTTGATGTTACATAAAACGTGCTTGCAAGATGTGCGCCAGGCCACCGGGCGAAGAGCCTCCTGCCAACGCCCGGCGGTACTGGCTTCGCTGTCGCGCCCGCCCGGCCAGTTGCGTGGATCATCGGCCGCTGCGCGGCCGGCTTGAGTCCGGGAAGCGGACGCGATGCCGTAACATGGGCGGCCCGCTTCCGGTTGCCGCATGCTCGCCGATTCCACCAAGGACACCATTCGCGCCGCCTATGCCCGCCTGAAAGACGGGCTGCCGGGCTTTCGCGCACGCGCATCGCAGGGCCGCATGATCGCCGAGGTGGCCAAGGCCTTCGGCGCCGCCGGCGGGGTGGCGGTGATCGAGGCACCCACCGGCACCGGCAAGTCGATGGCCTACCTGATCGCGGGCCTGGCGGTCGCGCGCTTCCAGAAGAAGAAACTGCTGATCGCCACTGCCACCGTGGCGCTGCAGGAACAGCTGGTGCAGCGCGATATTCCGCTGTACCTGCAGCTCAACGCCATCGAGGCGAAAGTGGCGCTGGCCAAGGGCCGCGGGCGCTATCTGTGCCCGCGCAACCTGCGCATGGCAGCCAACAGCCTCAACGACTCCGGCCAGCTGGGCCTGGCCGGCTTCGATGCGGATCTCGCGCTGTGGGCGAAGCCGCCGCAGCCGCGCGACAAGCAGGCGCTGGCCAGGCTGGACGCCGCGTTCGACCGCGGCGAGTGGAACGGCGACATGGACAGCGCGCCCGAAGCGGTCAGCGAGCTGCTGCGCCCGATGGTGACCACCAGCGCGGGCGGCTGCACCAACCGCAAATGCAGCCAGTTCATGATCTGTCCGTTCTTCATCGCCCGCCGCGCGGTGGACGACGCCGAGATCATCGTCGCCAACCAGGATCTGGTGCTGGCCGACCTCACCATGCCCGGCGAGGACCAGGGCGGCGGCATTCAGGCATGGGGCGGGGTGATCCTGCCGCGGCCGGACGAGACGCTGTACGTCTTCGACGAAGGCCATCACCTGCCCGGCAAGGCGATCGAACGCGGCGCGGCCGACGTCTTCATGACGGCCACCGTGCGCCAGTTGAGCCGGCTCGGCCGCCAGGTGCACGCGGCGTATTCGCTGACCGACAAGCAAACCCTGGGCAAGCTCAGCCTCGATCAGGGCGACGCGAAACTGCAGGAGCTGAGCGACGCGCTGGAGGAACTGGAAAGGGACATCCGCCTCGCCTGGCTGCCCGATCCCGCCGAGAGCGAGCCGATCTACCGCGGCTCGCTGGGCCAGTTGCCGCAGCCTTGGGTGGACCGCGCGCGGATGCTCGCCGTCAGCACCGGCGAAGTGCAGCGCTGGCTCGCCGCGGTGCGCCGCGCGGTGGTCGAGATGACCGACGGCGGACCCACCCAGGAGGCGCTGTCGCGCGAGCTGGGCATGGCGCTGGAGCGCATCGAGAAGCAGGCGCGCTGCTGGCGCGCGTGGGCCGCCGGCGATCCGGACGACGCGCCGCCGCTGGCGCGCTGGGTCACGATCAACGGCGAGCAGCTGGTCTGCCACGCCTCGGCGGTGTCCGCCGGCAGCCTGCTGCGCAACGTGCTGTGGGGCAACGCCAGCGGCGTGGTGATGACCTCGGCCACCTTGAGCGCGGGCGGCAACTTCCGCGGCTTCGCCGACGCGGTGGGTTTGCCCGACGACGCGGTCTGCCTGAGCCTGCCCTCGCCGTTCGACCTGCCCGGCCAGGCGCGGCTGGAAGTGCCCGCGATGCGCACGCTGCCGGAGGCGCGCGAGGCGCACGCCGACGAAATCAGCGAATGGCTGGCCGGCAACCTCGACTGGGACGCCGGCAACCTGGTGCTGTTCACCTCGCGCGCGAAACTCGACCGCGTGCTGCAGAAGCTGCCGATCGCCCAGGTGCGCAAGGTCCGCGCGCAGGGTTCGCTGGGCAAGTCGCAGCTGGTCGCCGAGCACTGCGCCGACATCGAGGCGGGCAAGGGCAGCACGCTGTTCGGGCTGGCCTCGTTCGGCGAGGGCCTGGACCTGCCCGGCAAGCTGTGCGAGACCGTGGTGATCACCCAGTTGCCGTTCGCGGTGCCGACCGACCCGGTCGGCGCGACCTATGCCGAGTGGCTGGAATCGCGCGGGCGCAACCCGTTCGTCGAGGTCAGCGTGCCCGAAGCGACGCGCCTGCTGACCCAGTACTGCGGCCGCCTGATCCGCAACGAAACCGATCGCGGCCGCATCGTGCTGCTGGACCGCCGGGTGGTCACCCGGCGCTACGGCAGCGGCATGCTCCGTGCGCTGCCGCCGTTCCGCCAGGTCATCGAGAGAAGCGCATGAATTCGTCGATCATCCGTACGCGCGACTGCATGCCGCAAGCGTGGAAGAACGGCCTCGGCAGCACACGCCAGATAGCCGTCCAGCCGTCCGCGGACGGCAGCGGCGATTTCCTGTGGCGGGTCAGCGTGGCCGAGGTCGACAGCGCGGCGCCGTTCTCCGTTTTCCCCGGCATCGACCGGCACATCGTGCTGCTCGACGGTGCCGGCTTCGCGATGACGCTGGACGACGGCCGCGAGCATGCGCTGACCGCGCCGCTGGCGCCGTTCGCCTTTCCCGGCGAGGCGCGGGTGTCCGTGCGGCTGGTCGCCGGCCCGACCCGCGACTTCAACCTGATGGTGCGGCGGGCGCTGGCGCGCGGCACGGTGGAAGTGTGGCGCGAGCCGGGCATGCGCCGGCTCGATCCGCAAACCGTCCTCGTCTACGCCGTCCGCGGCGAAATCGATACGGCCGACGGCACGCTGCAGGCCGGCGATGCCTGGCGGGCATCGGCACCGGCCCGCGGCACCGTCACGCTGCGCCACGGCGCGCAGGCGCTGGCCATCCGCCTCGAACGGACAGCCTGACCGGCACCCGCAACGGCATATACTCGACGTACCGTTGCGATGGGGAAGCCGTCATGCTGGTGCTGCTGCTCGGTCTGCTGATTTTTCTCGGCGCGCATTCGCTGCGCATCTTCGCCGACGACTGGCGCGGCCGGCAGGTCGCGCGGCTCGGGGTGAAACGCTGGAAAGGCCTCTACGCGCTGGTGTCGGTCGTCGGCTTCGTGCTGATCTGCTGGGGCTTCGGGCTGGCGCGGCAGCAGCCGGCGGTGCTGTACGTGCCGCCGCCCGGGCTTCGCCATCTCAATGCCTTGTTCACCCTGCTCGCGTTCGTGCTGTTTTTCGCGGCGCGCGTGCCGCGCAACCATTTCAAGGCGAAGCTCGGCCATCCGCAGGTGCTGGCCGTGCTGCTATGGGCGTCCGGCCACCTGCTGGCCACCGGCATGCTGCATGACGCGGTGCTGTTCGGCGCGTTCCTGCTGTGGGCCGTGGTGCTGTTCGC
>JAGWMU010000139.1 GCA_028873095.1 Pseudomonadota bacterium
GTCACCGCCTACTACGGCATGACCGACATCGCCCCGGTGCAGCCCGGCGAGACCCTGGTGGTCTCCGCCGCCGCCGGGTCGGTCGGCTCGATCGCCGGGCAGATCGGCAAGATCCGCGGCGCCCGCGTGGTCGGCATCGCCGGCGGCGCCGACAAGTGCCGCTACCTGGTCGACGAACTCGGCTTCGATGCCGCCGTCGACTACAAGGCCGCCGACTTCAGGCAGCAGCTCAAGGCCGCCACCCCCGACGGCGTGCACGTCAACTTCGAGAACGTCGGCGGCGAGGTGATGCGCGCGGTGCTCTCGCGCATGGTGATCGGCGGGCGCATCGCGCTGTGCGGCCTGATCTCCGGCTACAACAGCGGCGAGAAGCCGAGCGACGACTACGGCATCTTCGTGATGAAGCGGCTCAGCATGCGCGGATTTCTCGTTCTCGATTACACCAGGACGAAGGAGGCGGTGGGGGCGATCACCGGCTGGATCCGCGAGGGGAAGCTGAAGACCGAGGAGACGGTGGCGGAAGGGTTGGAGAACGCCCCCGTCGTGCTCAACCGCCTGTTCGACGGGAGTCATCGGGGGAAGCTGGTGCTGCGGGTGGACGGGCAGGATTAGGCGTCCCTGTCCGGCAAGCTCGTGGGCCGGGGCCGGCCTTGCCGGCCAGTCGTGTCCGATTCGCCGCCGCACAGGCCCCGACCGAGCGGCGGCCATCCCGGCCCGCTCGGGGCGGCTGACCAAAAGCGAATCAAGGTGCGCGCTCGGCGTATATTGCCCCGGGACATGATTGATCTCTTCAGGGAACGACGCGATGAATCAGCAGCAGCGCATTTTTGTGGAGAAGTTCGACGCAATGCACACGAACTTGCTGTTGCAGCGCTATCGGAACGGCGGGTTGGTGCCGGATGCCGAGGCGGCGCTGCTGCGGGTTCTCGAAAGCCGGGGCCATTCGCGCGACCAGCTTGATGACGCAGGACGGGCCGCCGACGCCGCGGCCGCGAGACACGAGGTCGCGCTAGAGGAGGCGGCACGACGGATCGAGATGCGGCGGGCACGCCAGTCGACGGATCCCGTCTTCAAGCGCATCAACCTCGCCTTGAAGTGCGTTGCCGTTCCGGTAATCGCCTTCTTCGTGCTCCTGGCGATTCCAGTCGTAGGCAACGTCATCGTCCTTGGCGGTGCCGGACTGCTTGGCTGCGACACGGGCGAGAACGAAATTCATCCATGTGTCGTGTTGGGTACCGATATCGGCGGCATGGTCTATGGCTACGTGGTGGACGCCTTCCTCGTCGGGGGATTGAACCCCTTTCTTGCGGTGATGGCGTTCTTCGGGTTCCTGCGCAGCCCGTTCGGCGTCGCCTGGTTGTTCATTGTCGTGGGCGTGTTTGCGGCAAGGGAGATTCGGCGCTATCGATGAGGGTCGGGTCCGCCTGTCGGCGGTTCCGGCGAGGCGGACGCCGGCACGATGGTCCCTGTGTTGCCTTGTCCCGGGGGGGTGACGCATGATCGGGGCCTTCCCCGGAGCGAACCGCCCGGGCGCGTGGCGGCCGATCGGCGGACCACCTTCATCGAACAGGCCATCCGGAGTAGCGCGCCATGCCACCGAACGCCGCCGATGCCGGTGCCTCTTCCGTGCAGATCGTCCCGTATCGCCGCGAATTCCAGCCGGCGTTCGAGCGCATCAACCGCTGGTGGCTCGATGCGCACGATCTGCTCGAGCCGGCGGATCTCGCCTACCTGCAGCATCCCGAGGAGCAGATCCTGGCCGGCGGCGGGCAGGTCTTCCTGGCGCTGGAGCGCGGCAAGGTGGTCGGTACCTGCGCGGCGATCCGCGTTTCGGCCGACACCTTCGAGCTGGCCAAGCTCGCCGTCGCGCCCACCTCGCAGCGGCGCGGCCTGGGACGCCAGCTGTCGCTGTCGGTGATCCAGTTCGCGCGCGCCGCGGGCGCGAGCGAAGTCGTGCTCACTTCCAATACCGCGCTGGCGGATGCGATCCGCCTCTACGCGGATCTCGGCTTCGAGCACGCGCCGCTGCCGGCGGACGTGCGCTACCGGACCGCGGATGTCTACATGACGCTGGGTTTGCGGAACCCGGTCTGACGCCCGGCGGCCGATTGCGGCTTGCCTTGGCGCGGCCGTCGTTCGCGGCGGAGCGGGCCGCCGGATGGGCCGGAGCCGCGCCGCCCGCTGCGCGATTGACGTTCATGCCGACGTGAGCATAGGCTGCTGGTCGTCCCTTGACGCCGTGTGAGTTGCCGACCATGAGTATGGACATCTGCATCACCCTGAGCGACTCCGACCTGGCGCTTTTTGTCGACGGCATGAAGGACGCCCAGAAGAAGGTCGACAACCTCGATGCCGTCGCCATCGTCGGCGCCGCGCGCAAGCTGCTGGAAGACGCCCGCCGCAAGGAACTGCCGGATTTCGTCGCCATCCGCCTGAAGCACCTGGAGACCATGATCGCGATGGTCGAGGATGCCGGCTTCGGCCTGCCCGCGACGGACCGCGCCAATGTGCTGGCGGCGTTGACTTATTTCGCCAGCCCCGACGACCTGGTGCCGGACAGCGTGCCCGTGCTCGGCTTCCTCGACGATGCGATCATGATCGAGTTGTGCGCGCTCGAGCTGAGGCATGAGATCGAGGCCTACAACGACTTCCGCAAGTGGCGCGACGACGAAGCCTCCCGGCGCAGCCTCAATACCGACGAACTCATGCTGACCCGTGTCGATTGGGCCGAGGCGCGCCGGGCCGAGACCATTGAGCGCATGCATCGGCATCGCGAGGAATCGTACGTCAGCGGCACCTGGTCGCCGGTGCTGTTCACGGTGCGTTGAGCGGGGCATCCCGGCGGCGGGCGCCGCGGCACCCTAGTCGGTAGGAGCGCACCCTGTGCGCGATGCTCTTGCCCGAACGCTGGCACAAAGAGCATCGCGCACAGGGTGCGCTCCTACCGTAGGCCGGGAAGCGGATGCCCTCAGGTTCCGGCCGGCTGCAGTGTCAGGCGATGCTGCTCGGGCCCCGGCAGCAGCGGCGTGGGCCTTCCCTCGACCCAGTCCGCATGCCCCGCGCCGTAGTACGGCGACAGCGGGTTGTCGCTCTGGCCGGCGGGCATTTCGAGGATGCCCTGGGCTTCGTGGCCGGGCGCCACGTCGAGGCGTTCGGAGGCGCCGAAGCCGGGGGCGGCGACGCGCGGCATGTTGTCGTCGCCGGGCAGCGGCTGGTCGGGCATGTCGAGGAAATGACCGAGCCAGCCGGGCAGCGCGCGCGCCAGCGGATGATCGATGTCGGCGCGGTTGACCTCGCCCCAGCTGCGCGCGTCCAGTCCGCCGGGCCGGCTGCCCAGCGTGCCGACGACCCTGCGGGCGGCATCGAGCAGCAGCTCATGCCAGTTCCTGTAGCGCGGGTCGAGCAGGTGGGCCGGCTGCGCCTGGGTCAGCATCCACACGGCCGCCTCGGCGCTGTTCGGGTCGGGCCAGACGAAGTCGCCGTAGCGCTGCCTGACCCGGGCGGCGAACGGCGCCAGCACCGCCGCGGTGACCTGGCTGCGGAACGCGCGCACCAGCCGATAGTCGACACTGTCCACGGCGGCCCGGTCGTGCCACGGGGCGGTGAGCCGACGCAACTGTTGCAACGCGGGGTCGTGGCTGCCGGCCAGCGTCTGTTGCAGCAGCTGCTGCCAGCGGGTCAGCAGCACGGCGTGGTTGTCCAGCTGGATGTCGAGCAGGTCGCCCGTCGAGAAGCGGCTGTGCGCGAGCAGATCGTTGCGGATCTGCTGCGCGCGCGCGCCGAGGTCGTGGCCGCCGTCGCCGAGCAGGGCCAGCGCGCTGCCGCCGACGGTACGGTTGTTGGCGGTCCACAGCCGGCCGTCGGCGGGATCCTCGATGCGCGGATATTGCGCGGGTGCGGCCCAGCCCAGCCAGCCGCTGCCGGGCTGCGACCAGTCCGCTGGCAGCAGCGGATCGAACCCGCTGCGCAGCGGGATGCCGTTGCCGGCGATCGTCCAGCCGATGTGTCCGGCGCTGTCGGCGACCAGCAGGTTCTGTGGCGGCATGCCGAACCGGGGCGCCAGGGCGAGCGCCGCCGGCACGCCGGTCGTGCGTTCGAGCTGCATCAGCGCGAGGTTGTAGCCGCGCGGCCGGTCGCCGATCCACGCCAGCGCCAGCGGCGTGCCGTCGACGTCCGTGCCCATGATCGGACCCCAGCGGGTGTCCTCGACCTTGAGGATGGTGTCGGGCCGGCCCTTGACCCGGATGTGCTCGTCGTGGACCTCGATCGTTGCCCAGCCGCCCGGCACCTTGTAGCGGGTGGGGTCGGCCGGGTCGCGCAGCACGCGCACCCAGTCCAGCCAGTCGCCATAGCTGTTGGTGAAGCCCCAGGCGACCTGGCCGTTGGAGCCGACGATCATCGCCGGCGTGCCGGGCAGGCTGACGCCGTTGACGTCGCGCAGTCCGTGCGGGGCGTCCGGGTCGGGATAGCGCAGGCGGGTGCGGAACCAGATATTGGGCACGCGCAGGTGCAGGTGCATGTCGTTGGCGAGCATCGCCGCGCCGCTGCCGGTCAGCGTGCCGGCGACCGCGAAATTGTTGCTGCCGGGACGCGGCGCATCCGGTGCCGGCGCCAGCGCGGCGACCGCGCCGGCGGATGGCCGGGCATCGGCGGGATGGCGCAGGTCGAACACTCCGGCGGCGGGTACCGCCGGCGAGCGCGACAGCCGGCCGGCCAGCGGCGCCTCCCAGTCGGGGTCCGCGGCCAGCAGGAAATCCGCCAGCGGGCCGGGCAGCACCGAGCGCAGCTGGGCCAGCTGCAGTTCGCGCTGGTTGCGGCCGTCGCCGTTCAAATCCAGGTACATCGCGGCGATCACCAGCAGGCTGTCTTCCGACCGCCACGGCCGGGGCCTGCTGCCGAGCAGGAAGTATTCCCACGGCCGCGCGCCGAGGTCGGCAAGACCGGCATTGACGCCGTCGCGATAGCGGTCGAGCTGGCGCTTCTGCGCCGGCGGCAGCTGCGCGTACGCGGCCTCGGCCACGGCGCGCAGACGGTGCCGGCGATGATCGAGATCGGCGGGCAGCGCCGCCGGACCGACCAGCGCCGCCAGCTCGCCGGCCGCCAGGCGGCGCATCAGGTCCATCTCGAAGAAGCGCTCCTGCGCGTGCACGTAGCCCAGCGCATAACTGAGATCCGCGCGGTTTTTCCCGGTGAGGGTGGCCGTGCCCAGCGCGTCGCGGCTGACGCTGACGCTGGCGCTCAGCCCCGGCAGCCGGTGCTGCCCGTCGAGACGGGCGCGGCTGGCGGCGAGCAGCCACCAGCCCGCGACGAACGCGGTCGCCAGCAGCCCCGCCAAGGTCCACAGCAGGCCCCGCCAGGCGCGCCGCCGGAATCCGGGCGTCATCGCGCGACGAACACGGCAAAGATGCCCGCGTACGGCTTGACCAAGAACGCCGGTGCGCCCGAGTAACCTTCGCCGTCTACATAAAGCTGCGAGATGCTGCCGTCCAGGTACAGCGCGTCGCGGCAACCGAGCCTGTCGCGGAACAGCTGTCCGAAGGTGTGGAAGTTCACCGGCGCCTCGCTCACCGCGAACACCACCTCGGTGGGCGTTTTCACGCAGACGCCGCTGCGCCATTTCAGGCTGGCCGAGTCGTCGACGAACTGCCGGTTGAGCTTGCCGTCGATCAGCAGCATCGGGCCGGACTGGGTGGCCCATCGCGCGCTTTTGCCATCCGCCTTGAAATCGGCGCTGGTGCGCACCTCGGCATGACCGTCCGGATACACCGCGAACACGCCGTTCGGCAGCAGCGAGAAATTGCCGGACGCGGGATTGCCATGCGCCAGGTTCAGCGGCACCACGGTCTTGCCGTTTTCCACATGCAGGCCCAGCGGCGCGAGCTGGCGGTCGTAGATGCCGGCATTGGCGGCAAACAGCAGCCGCTGGCCGTGCGCCTCGCCCCACTGGCGCAGGGTCTCGATGCTGCCGAACGGCTGGCCGCTCTGCGGATCGCGCCAGTGCAGGCTCAGCCGGTCGTGTTTCAGATCCAGCCGCACCACGCGGTAGTTCTGGCCCTGGAACGTCTGCTCGGTGCTGTCCAGTGCCCGCGCCGCCGGGGTGCAGCCCAGCACGCCGGCGACGAGCAACGGCGGCAGCAGCCAGCGCAGCGGCCGACGGGCATTTCGGGTGCGAGGCGGAAGCGGAGTCGTTGCGCGCATGCGTCGATGGTCGTCGCCCGGCCACGGCAGTGCAAGTCTGCCGGAAGTCAGTGTTCAGGCAGGCGCGCGATGCGCAGGATCGGGGCGGTCGTCCTGCGCGAACGGGCAGCTGCCGTTAAACTGGTTTTTTGCCGGTGCCCGTCCCATGCCCTACACCCCGATTGTCGCCACGCTCGGCTATGTGCTGTCGCCGGACCGGCGCGAGGTGTTGATGATCCATCGCAATGCCCGCGCGGACGACCAGCACCTGGGCAAGTACAACGGCCTGGGCGGCAAGATGGAGCCGGGCGAGGACATCGCCGCCTGCATGCGCCGCGAGATTCTCGAGGAGGCGGGCCTCAGCTGCGTATCGATGCAGTTGCGCGGCACGCTGAACTGGCCCGGCTTCGGCAAGCAGGGCGAGGACTGGCTCGGCTTCATCTTCCTGGTCGACGGCTACGCCGGCACGCCGTTGACAGCGAATGCCGAAGGCACGCTGGAATGGGTGGCGCGCGAGCGGCTGATGGAGTTGCCGATGTGGGAAGGCGACCGCCACTTCCTGCCGCTGGTGTTCGACGCCGACCCGCGCCCGTTCCACGGCGTGATGCCGTATCGCGACGGCCGCATGCAGTCCTGGTCGTACACGCGCCTGTAGGAGCGCACCCTGTGCGCGAAAGCTCTTGCAGGAGCGGCTTCAGCCGCTCCTGCAAGAGCTGCCGGTATGTTTTTCCCCGCCGCGTCAGAAACCGTCGCGATCGTAGCGGCGGCGACCGCCGTTGAGGTGGCTGGTGCCGACGCTGATCGACATGCTCATGCCGCCGTGCGGGTCGTCGCAGCTGCCCAGCCGCTTGGTGACGTCGACGGTGCCGGTCTGGTAGTTGCCGCTGACGTGGTCGCCGGCCGCCACGCCCATCCCGACGCTGCCGTGGACCTGGGCCTTGTTGTAGGTGGCGTCGTCGCAGGCCGGCGCTGCCGCGGCGGCCGTGTCGTTGCCGACGCGGCCGCTGGTGTCGCCGTAGTAGACGCCGGGGGTCCTGCTGGCCGGCGCGGCGGTGGCGCCGATCGCCGGCACGCTGCCGGTCATGATCGGGGTGGCCGCCGCGGCGGGTACGGCGGCGGTGGAGCTTGCCGCCGGCAGATCGCCGGGCGGCAGCTTCAGGTTCAGCGGCTTGCCGTGGGTCTGCGCCCACACCGAACTGGCCAGCAGACTGCCGGCGACGATACTGATCAGCCGATTCATGTTCATGCGAACTCCAGGGGGATGCCTGCTCAACGCGCGGCGCGCGTCGGCGTGGACACCGGATGTTTGAAAGACAGCATGGCAGGAAGTTCCTGCCCCGTCGCCTTTCCTGGCGCCGCCGTTCAGGCCGTCGTCTCGATCCGTTCCACCCGGCGCAGGCCGCGCGGCAGCACGCCGCCGCGACCGGCGCGGTTGCCGCCGTATTCGACCAGGTCGGCCCACTTCAGGGTGAGCTTGCGCTGGCCGGCGTACAGGGTGATCTCGCCCTTGCCCTCGGCGACCACCGCCACGCCGGCCACGCGTTCGCCCTCGGCCAGCTGCTTCTTCGGGATCTCGATCAGCTTGTTGCCCTTGCCCTTGTCCAGCTCGGGCAGCTCGGCCACCGAGAACATCAGCAGGTGGCCTTCGGAGGTAACCACCAC
>JAGWMU010000140.1 GCA_028873095.1 Pseudomonadota bacterium
AAGGGTCGAAACTACCTGCCGTGTCAATGCCATGTCTTGTCATCCTGTTCGTTGGTTTGAAAACGCTTCGCCGCCCTGCCACTTCGGATGGTACGCCTCATAAATTGAATTCTTCGAGCTATAACCCGACTACCCTGGTCAAACCGAAATGCAGATCAGCCGTCGCGGAAGTCATGGTCTCCGCAGACGGCACTGGAATACAATGCGGATGAAAAGCGCCAGCTCTAAAATTCCCATGGCGACAAAGACATGTTGCCAATGCCACCCCAAAGCCTGAACCCACTGCGGCGCAGTAACGGAAGCAATGCAAAGCAAGGCAGCCATGCAAACAATGATGACGCGCGTTCGTGACATAAATACCTCTCAAGAGCTCTTCGGGTCAGCTAGCCGGGGCGCGGAATGAATTCGAGCAACGCGTCACCATTTTTTCCAACACACATGGCAAAAATTCTGGTTAAAATAGTTAGCAAGGGTTGATACAGGACCGACGTCCTCCTGATTCATCAGGCGCAACGAACCCAGGATCGAAATTTATTTATTTGCGGGAAATCCACAGAATCGATTCGACCAAGAAACGCCTGATAACGTAGAACCACGCGACCACCCGGCTCGACGAGGCCGATCGCGCGACCGGGCACCGGCAGTTGAACCTGCAAGGTGGACCCCGCGGGCAGGAGCAACTCCAGCGGCTGGCCGGCGCCAACCAACCGCCCCTGTTTCAACTGTACCGTTTGCCGACGCGCCAGCGTATGGCGGCCACTCAACGCGACGCTGTCCTGTTCGCTCGCGAATTGCAGCCATACCTCGCCGGCACCGACGCGCTGATCGTCATGCACATGCAAGCCGGTGATCGTGCCGGCACTCGGCGCCGCGATACTGCGCAGAAGGGCGCTCGGCACCTGTTGTGCGGTCAGGGTTTCGCTGCGGGTGCAATCACCGAAGCACAGAGGCGGCAGTATCGTGGCAGCCAGCGCCAGCGCGGTGAGCAGCCAGCGCGACGGCGGCGCCGCCACGATGATGCTGCCCAGCCATTCGCCGCGCTTGGCGTCGATGACTTCCTGGCGGAACAGTCCCTGGGACAAAGCGTGCGCATCCTTTCACTACTGAAATCGCCTGCTCTCCAAAGACGCCGGAGCGTCGTCTTCCTGCAGGCGTCCTTGCATGATCCCGCATCGGGGCGGCGGGTGGCCATAGGAATTTTTCCGGGTTGCGCGCCAGCGCAAGAATCCGCGACCGCATGCACTCGATGCCCTCGGGCATTGTCCGGCTGGCGGACTGAATCGGCACGGCTCCAGGCATGGTTGTTCGAGGCGCCCTCGACCGGACACCGGCCCTCTAGCCATTCGGCAGGAACGGATGCGGCCGCTGCTGCAGGCCACGCCAGCCGCGGTAGCCCAGCCAGAACAGGAACAGCACCAACGCGGACCAAATTGCCGCCAGTGCATCGGCAAGCGAGGGCAGGACTCGTCCGTCCCAGTCATGCTGGAGGGTCGGCCACCACGCGGAAACGCTCAGCAACACGAGCATGCCGATCAGCAGCAGCGCCCTGCCGGAGCCGGGCAACGGCCGGCCACCGAAAATGCACAGCGCCATCGCCACCAGATAGCTCACACAGACCAGCACAAGCAGTGCCACCGCCAGCTCGACCGACCACCCAGCATGAAGGTGGACAGCGACGAGCAGCCCAACCGCGCAGAGCAGACCCAGTCGGCTGGCCGGACGCTGGATCGCCGTACGCAGCAGCAGGTGCTTGATGTCACCGACACGGCCCAGCCCAGGCAGTAAGGCAAGCAGCGGCAACTCGGCATTTACCCGGCTCCAGCGCAACGTCAGCAGTTCGGTTGCCATCGAGACCAGCGCAAGGCAGAACAAGGCGCAGACCCAGCTCGACAAGGGCAGGCCCCGGCGACTCAGCGCGTACTGCAGCCAATGATTGGCAGTAGCGTCAAAATGGGCGATACCGAACACCACCCACCCATAAAACGTCAGGATCAGCGCGACCAGAAGCGATTCAAATGCCCGACTGATGATGGTCCGCGGCAAGTAGATACCGCCCAGTGCCACCCGCAGCGACAGCATGGGTGCCCGCGGGCCGACGCCGCGAAGCGTCGACCGCACGAACAACCAGCCCGGGCGTGCCCGCAGCGCGGCGGCACCGGTGGATGGGTCAGCCCGCGACATGCTCAGCGAGCGACGCAAATTGATCAAGTTCGGAGCGCGCAGTCCGCTTCTGGGAACATCGCCGCCACGCAGCAGCTGATGCAAACGCCAAGCCACCGCCAGCACCAGCAGCAGGGAAGCTGCGGCGCCCCACGGCACGAAGCGCGGGTCGCTCGGTCCGGGCAAGACAACCAGCCGACTTATGGCGCTGTTCAGTACGGGCAACAGGCACAGCGCAAGCCCAAGATAGGCCGGCAACAACATGTACAGCGCGCCGATTGCCGCAACCAACACCTGCACGATGCCGAAGCCGAGCACGTGACCATGAGGCAGCTGCAGCAACGTCGGCACGCCGATGGTGAGCGCCGCATACAACAGCAGGCTCCAGACCACGTCGCGGCGGATCCCCGGCAAGCCCATTTGTCTTGCATCCAGCGCCAGCAGCACGCTGTTAGGGATCAACACCGCCCAACACAGCCCGTTGCCAATACCCAGCAAGAGCGCGCTGAATACCCACGGCCGCGCTGCATGCCCGAAGACCCGGCACAGCACATCCCCCGCCACCAGAAGAACCAGGATCGTTGCCACCCACCACCGGGTGGAGCGGGGCGTCGCAATCCATGGCGCCAGCAGAATGCGCTCGATGCTCATTGCACCGCTTCCCCGACGCAGCGCCGATCGACGTGCGCCGATGCCACCGCCAGGATGGCGTTGCCTGCGAGCAGGCGCGGCAGCACGAAGCGGAAAAAAAACAACAGGACTATTCCGGGCAGGCGAAGCAGCAGTTCCCATCGGGGCGATAGCCCGGGCAGCAGCCGGTCGAACGCACCAAGGCTCCACAGCATCCCGATCAGATACATGCCGCCGAGCACTGCCCCGAGACCGTTCCATCGACGGCGGATCAGACCGGTCTGCTCGCGGACGATCTGCTCGCACACCAGCCAGGGCAGCCCGAACTGCTGTTGCAGCTTCTTGATGGTGATGTACTCCATGGCATTCCTCTCGATGCGTGCTGCGGGTCAATTGGGCAGGAACGGATGCGGCCGCTGCTGCAGGCCACGCCAGCCGCGACGACCGAGCCAGGCCAGAACGACGATAAGCAAGACCCAGCCGGCGTCGAACAGCACCGTCAATCTGGTCATGGCCGGATTAGCCGGGTGCACATCGAGGCAGGACACAAACACCGGAAACGTGAGCAGCACACCCCAAAAGAGGCCGATGCCAAGATTCGCCCAGCGCCCCGCCGTCGCTGTCTGACCGCCTGTGATGAGCAACGTGTACGCAACAAGAGCCACAGTCGCGGTCGCCTGGCTCGCCAGCACATAAAGCCTTATCGAAGTGTCCACCTGCAGGCTCGTCGCCAGCGCGAGCAACACGGCTATCAGCACTAGCTGGATGCGCAATGGCGGCAACAGGACGGCCCACAGAAGATGGCGCTTCACGTCGGAACCGCCACTGCGCAATCCCGGCAGCAAGGCCAGCATTGGCAATTCGGCGCTGGATTTCCGCCAGCGCTGAAGCAACTCGATCTCGCAGTTGAACACCATGGTCGCCGATACGAAACCACCAAACATCGCCAGCACAAGCAACTGGCTGGTATGCCGGTCGATGGCCGGCGACCCCTGGAAAGCGCGTCCAAGAATCTGCCACATCATGAAACCACAGATCGCAAAGATGATCGCCAGCATGGCGATCTTCCGTTGCAGCCAGCCCAGGACGCTGGTTGGCATCAACGAGCCACCCAACGCCAAGCGCAGACTGGCCACCGGGTGGCCCGGCCCGCAACCGCGCAGGTTGGCCCTGCCCTGCATCCAGTCTGGACGCGCGGCGATCGCCCGCGACCCATATCGACCGCCGCCGGCCGCAAAGGCGCCACCGATACCCCGACCTATCCGCAGTACCGGCGGCCCCTGGCGACCTGACACGTAGGGCTCGCTGGCAACCACCAGGCGATGGACACGAGCCCTCGCCAACAACAGCAGGAGCGGCGCCAATGGAAGGGCCCAAACCAGAAAATCCGAACGGCCAGGGCCAAGCACGGAACGAGCATGGACGGCGGCAACGTAGAAGGGAACGTAGACGACTATTCCGAGATAGCGGGGCAGCAGCGCCCACAGCAGTCCCGCCAGGCAGAAGAGACCCACGAATACGGCGACGACCGCGACCTTTCCCACCCACAGCCCAATCCCGAGCGCAGGCAACAGCAAGCTCAGCACGCCATAGAAGGCCCAACCCACGAACACACTGCGCTGCATGCCGGGCAACCGCAGTTGATGTGCATCGATGGCCGGCAAAACCATGTAGGAAAACACAGAGTTCCACAGCATGGCTTCAAAGACACCGGCGATGGCAGCGGAACCTACCCACCAGCTCGTCGTGTGGATGAAGCATGCCCAGCCAGCAACCCCGAACACCTCCAACACAACCAGCCCCAGGGCAAACCATCGTAGGCCCGCCAGGTTGAATCGCCACGGCGCCAGCAATGCCAATGGCAGATTCACTCCGCAATCTCCACGAACAGATCCTCCAGCCCCAGCGCATCGACGCGTGCACCCGGCAGGCTCGCCGCTTCCGGCCAGCGGCCTTGCGCGTCGCGCTCGACCACCAGGCTCAGGCTGCCGTCGTCGTGGCGGCGCCGGCTCAGGCTGTGGGCGGGAGCGGCGTAGCCGATCTGGCCCGGCAGCCACAGCCGGCCGTAGCGCTCCTTGGTTTCGTCGACCGTGCACTGCATCAGCAGCTTGCCTTCATGCAGGAAGGCCACTTCGGAAGCAACGCGTTCGAGATCGGACACGATATGGGTGGAGAACAGCACGGTGGTGCCGGACTCACCGGCGCGCAGCGCGATCTCGCGCAGCAGTTCGCGGCGGGCCACCGGATCGAGCGCGGCGGCCGGCTCGTCCAGCACCAGCAACTCCGGCTGCGAGGCCAGCGCGCGGATCAGGTCGACCCGCTGGCGCTCGCCCGGCGACAGCTTGGCCAGCAGCTTGTTCGGCTGGATCTGCCAGCGCTCCAGCGTCCTGCTGGCGAAAGCCTGATCCCAGCGCGGATAGAAGCGCCCCACGTAGTCCAGCATCTGCTGCGCAGTCAGCCAGGCCAGCGCCTCGGGCTGTTGCGGCACGTAGGCCAGGCGCTCCTTGTTGCGGTCGCCGAGTTTCAGCGCCGGCTCGCCGAACACGAAGGCGCTGCCGGACAGCGGCTGCAACAATCCCAGCATGGCGCGGATCAGGGTCGACTTGCCGGCGCCGTTGCGGCCGATCAGGCCGAGCACGCTGCCCTGCTGCACGGTCAGGTCCAGCCCGGTCAGCACGTTGCTTCCTTCGTAGCAATGCACCAGGCCGCGCACGGCCAATGGTGCGATCGCGGTCACTTCCCTTGCCTGTCGTACGGCGCTCATTGGTCTTCCCCCAGCAGTGTGGTCAACCGCCGCAGCACCAGGCCGGCGGGCAATTCAAGTTCACGGGTCTGGCGCACCAGCGCCTGCAACGACGGCTCCAGCAAGGCCAGTCGGCGCGCCTCGGTCTGGCTCGACCGGCTGGTGTTGGCCACCACCATGCCCTTGCCGCGCAGGCGCTCCAGCAGGCCCTCGGTCTCGGCCAGGCTGTAGGCGCGCGACACCGTCATCGGATTGATCGCGTGGAAGCCGGCCACCTCGCGCACCGACGGCAGCGCGTCGCCGGCGCCGAGCTGCCCCCCGGCGATCAAGCGACGCAACTGCTCGACGATCTGGCGATAGATCGGCTCAGGCGAGGCGGGCTGAACGGTGAGCAGCGAGGCATCCATGTGTATCAATACAACAATACACTTGGCTCGAAGTCAAGCGTCAACGTCGATGCGGCACGCTCCCGAAACAGCCGTCGACCGCCCCCGCTGCTGACCTTGTGCTGACCATCGGGCCGGGAGTTTATTGGCCGCCAACGCCAGATTCGGTAAGCTTTCACGGCTGAATGCCTGTTGCGCAGGCTCCCCCGGGAATTTTCTTGAGCGCCACCGCAGCAAAACACGACAGCCGGCATCCGCTGCTTACCGCCCTCCTGCTCGCGCTGATCGTGGCCGCGATGAACATCGGGTTGTGGTGGTGGGGCAACCTGCCGCACGGTCCGGAGGACTGGCACGGCAAGATCGGCGGCCTCGCGCTGTCGGTGTTCCAGCGTTACCAGAGTCCTCTGCAAAACGACTTCCCCAGCGACGACGAGATCGACGGCGACCTCCGGCTGGTCAGCCGCTACACCTCGCGCGTGCGCACCTACTCGATGCTGCAGAATCCGCAGTTGCCGCGGCTGGCCGAGCGTGCGGGGCTGAAGGTGATGGCCGGCGCGTGGATCGACCGCCGGCTGGACAACAACGAGAAGGAGATCGCCACCCTGATCGCCCAGGCACGGCACTACCCGGGCACGATCAACCGGGTGATCGTGGGCAACGAGGCGCTGTTCCGCAACGACGTCACGCCCGACCAGCTGATGGCGTATGCCGACCGCGTGCGCGCGGCGCTGCACCAGCCGGTGTCGATCGCCGAGCCGGACTACATCTGGCTGAAGTACCCCGAGCTGGCGGAGCATGTGGATTTCATCACGATCCATCTGTTTCCGTTCTGGAACGGCGTGCCGCTGACCGATTCGCGGGGAGATCCGGTCGCCGTCGATCAGGCGCTCAACGCCTACGAGGCGATCCGCAAGCGCTTCCCCGACAAGCCGGTGGTGGTGGGCGAAATCGGCTGGCCGTCCAATGGCGACCGCCACGAGTACGCCTACCCCTCGGTCTCCAACGAGGCGATTTTCCTGCGCGACTGGTTCAACCTGGCCCAGCGCGACCACATCGACTACTACGTGATGGAGGCGTTCGACCAGCCGTGGAAGGAGAACCTCGGCGAGGGACGCACCGGCGCGTACTGGGGCATGTTCAATGCCGACCGCCAGCTGAAATTCCCGTTCACCGGGCCGGTCACCGAGGACACCGGCTGGCCGTGGAAGGCGCTGGCGGCGAGCCTGCTGGCGCTGCTGCCGATGATCTTCTTCGCGCGCCGCTTCAGCCGCTTCAAGCTGCCGGGGCGGCTGTTCTTCTGCATGCTGATCCAGCTGGCCTGCGGCCTGATCGTGTGGGCGGTCACGCTGCCGTTCAATTTCTACCTGAGCTGGGTCGACTGGACCATGCTCACGCTGTTGTTCCCGGCGCAGATCGCGATCCTGGCGATCCTGCTGATCAACGGCTTCGAGTTCACCGAGGTGCTGTGGCGGCCGACCTGGATGCGCCACGCCGGCATGCTGCGGCCGGACCGGCCGGACAAGCAGCCGTTCGTGTCGATCCACCTGGCCTGCTACAACGAGCCGCCGGAGATGGTGATCGTCACGCTCGATTCGCTGGCCGCGCTCGACTACGAAAACTTCGAAGTACTGGTGATCGACAACAACACCAAAAACCCGGCGATCTGGCAGCCGGTGCAGGCGTACTGCGAGCAGCTCGGCAAGCGGTTCCGCTTCTTCCATCTGGAACCGTGGCCCGGCTACAAGGCCGGCGCGCTGAACTTCGGCCTGAAGGAAACCGACCCGGCCGCCGACGTGGTGGCGGTGATCGACGCCGACTACGAGGTGCGCCACGACTGGCTGGCCACGCTGACCGGCCACTTCCACGATCCGAAGGTGGCGGTGGTGCAGTGCCCGCAGGCGCATCG
>JAGWMU010000141.1 GCA_028873095.1 Pseudomonadota bacterium
CGGGTCGGTGAGACCCTGATGATCGGCGACGAGGTGACCGTTACCGTTCTCGGGGTGAAGGGCAATCAGGTGCGTATCGGCATCAATGCGCCCAAGACCGTCGCCGTGCATCGCGAAGAAATCTATCAGCGGATCAAGGGAGAAGGTGAAACGGGCAGCGTGGCCGACGAGTCAGGCGAACACTGATCGATCATAAACGCTTTACCTGGGTCGCACCGGTCAGTATCCTTGCCGGCTCCGCAGCAATGCGGGAAATACTGGAGAGATGCCCGAGTGGCCGAAGGGGCTCCCCTGCTAAGGGAGTATAGGGTCAAAAACCTTATCGAGGGTTCGAATCCCTCTCTCTCCGCCAGATACGCAAAGCGCCCCGCATGGGGCGCTTTGCGTATCTGGCGGGAGGTGGCGGCGGGTCCGTCGTTCGGCATTCGTCCCGGCCGCTGCCGGCCGGCGTCGACACGCCTGCCGGGTCGGATGATGGGCGGCAGGGCTGCTGCGGGCGGAACCGGGAGGCGGCAGTGGAGATCGACGCTTGCAAGAAACCGGCCATCCCTTTAAACTCCTTGGACTCTGATGCGGGGTGGAGCAGTCTGGCAGCTCGTCGGGCTCATAACCCGAAGGTCGCAGGTTCGAATCCTGCCCCCGCTACCAGATCTTTCTTGATGCAAGAAAGCCTCCTCGTGAGGCTTTTTTGTTGGGCGCAAGGACGCGTCGCGCCGGACTGCGGTCAACGGCGTCGGCTTGGAGCCGCATCAGGCGAAACATCGGCGATATAGGGAAATGGGCCGTTGGAGCCCATTTTTTGTTTCTGCCGCCCGGACGCCGGGTGGTCTGGCAAAGCGAACCCATGGATACATACGCACTGGCACAACGCTTCACCGAGGTACTGGCCGATCTGGGCCTGCTGTGCCTTGGCGTGGAGTTCACCCCGTCGCACGGGCAGAGTACCCTTCGCGTTTACCTGGACCTGATCGAAAAGAGCGGGCCGGATCAGGACGGCGTGCGCCGCGAGGTGGGGATCGAGGATTGCGAGAGCGCCAGCCGCGAGCTGTCCGCGCTGCTGGATGTCGAGGATCCGATTCCGGGCCACTACGTGCTGGAGGTTTCCTCGCCGGGCCTCGATCGGCCGTTGTTCACGGCGGCGCAGTTCGCGCAGGCCATCGGGCAGGAAGTGAAGGTGCTGCTCAAGGCGCCGATCGAAGGACGTCGCCGCCTGCGCGGCAAGTTGGTCGCGGTGGAAGGCGAACGGGTGACGCTGGAAGGTGAGGGCAGGACATTCGAATTCGAGCACGCGGCGGTGGAAAGCGCGCGTGTGGTGCCGAATTGGGAGGCGCTCGGTTATGCGCCGCAACCCAAGCGCGGCGGCAAGAAGAAAAATTGAAGAGTGCGGCCACGGATGGCCGTTTCTTGACCTTCGCGTTCAGGGACGAGCGCAGGAAAATTGAAGAGTGCGGCCACGGATGGCCGCTTCTTGATCTTTGCGTTCAAGGACGAGCGCGGGAAAAATTGAACAGTGTGGTCATGGACGGCCGCTTCTTGATCTTCGCGTTCGTGGATGAACGCAAAAGCTAACGATTTGACGCCGTTTGGCGCCTACGGAGTTGTTGCAATGAGCAAAGAACTTTTGCTGGTCGTCGATGCGGTCGCCAACGAAAAAGGCGTGCCGCTGGAAGTGATTTTCGAGGCGATGGAAGCCGCGCTGGCTTCGGCGGCCAAGAAGCGCTACCCGGAGGAGGAGCCGGACATCCGCGTCTCGATCGACCAGGATACCGGCGAGTACACGACCTTTCGCCGCTGGGAAATCATCGCCGACGATGGCGAGATGGAATCGCCGTCCTACCAGCTGCGCCTGATGGATGCGCTGGACGAGCGTGCCGATGCCCAGGTGGGCGAATACATCGAGCAGCAGATCGAGAATGCCGAATTCGGCCGCATCGCCGCGCAGGCCGCCAAGCAGGTGATCGTGCAGCGGGTGCGCGAGGCGGAGCGCCAGCAGGTGGTCGACGCTTTCGCCGATCGGGTCGGCGAGCTGGTGACCGGCATCGTCAAGCGCGTCGAGCGCGGCAACATCTACCTCGATCTGGGCAGCAACGCCGAGGCCTTCATCCCGCGCGACAAGACGATTCCGCGCGAATCGGCGCGCGTCGGCGATCGCGTGCGCGGCTACCTGTACGAGGTGAAGTCGGAAGTGCGCGGGCCGCAATTGTTCGTGTCGCGTGCCGCGCCGGAGTTCATGATCGAGCTGTTCAAGCTCGAAGTGCCGGAGGTCGGCCAGGGCCTGGTCGAGATCAAGGGTTGCGCCCGCGATCCGGGCGACCGGGCGAAGATCGCCGTGCTGGCCCACGACAGCCGCACCGATCCGATCGGCGCCTGCATCGGCATGCGCGGTTCGCGCGTGCAGGCGGTTTCCAACGATCTCAACGGCGAGCGCGTCGACATCATCCTGTGGCACGAGAATCCGGCGCAGTTCGTCATCAACGCGATGGCGCCGGCCGAAGTGCAGTCCATCATCATGGACGAGGAAAAGCACTCGATGGACATCGCGGTGGCCGAGGACAAGCTGTCCCAGGCGATCGGCCGGGGTGGGCAGAACGTGCGCCTGGCCAGCAAGCTGACCGGATGGCAGCTCAATGTGATGACCCAGGACCAGGTGACCGCCAAGAGCGAGTCCGAACAGGAGGCCGCGCGCCAGCTGTTCATGGACAAACTCGAGGTCGATCAGGAAATTGCCGTTATCCTTGTGCAGGAAGGTTTTTCCAGCGTCGAGGAAATCGCCTACGTGCCGAGTGCCGAGTTGCTGGCGGTGGAGGGCTTCGACGAGGACATCGTCGAGGAACTGCGTGCCCGCGCCCGCGACGCCTTGCTGACCGAGGCGCTGGCCGTGGAGGAAGGTGTCGACGAGCATCAACCGTCCGAGGAACTGCTGGCGCTGGAGGGCATGGACGAAACCACGGCTTACGCATTGGCGGCGCGCGAGGTCAGTACGGTGGACGATCTGGCGGACCTGGCGGTGGATGACCTGATCGACATCGAGGGAATGAGCGAGGAACGTGCCGCAATGCTGATCATGGCCGCACGCGCACCCATGATCGAACGGCTGGAGAAAGGCGGCTAACCGCGGACGGCAGCATCCCGGATGGATGCGCCGAGGAAGGCTCGTCGAGTCTTCCACCAGGGACGGGGGTGGCTGTGCAGACAAATGTCACACAGACGATAAGCGCGGGAACGGCGGAGCTAAGAACACGATGTCGGACGTCACGATCAAACAACTCGCCCAGGTACTGGGCATGCCGGTCGACAGGCTGCTCGCGCAGCTTGGCGAAGCGGGCATGAAATTCTCCGACCAGGAGCAGGTCATCAGCAGCACCGAAAAGGTGAAGCTGCTGGGCTTCCTGCGGCGCACGCACGGCAAGCGGGAGGCGCCGGCGGAGGTCGATGACAGTGCGCCGCGCCAGATCACGCTCAAGCGGCGTACCGTCGGCGAGCTCAAGGTGGCCACCCCTGGCGCGCGTGGCGCTGCCGGCAGTGCCAAGACGGTCAACGTAGAAGTGCGTGCCAAGCGCACCTACGTCAAGCGCAGCGTGATCGCCGAAGAGGCCAGCGTCGACGGCGAGCGCGAAGATGCCGTGCGCAAGCTGCAGGAGTCCAGGCAGCAGCGCGAGCAGGAAGAGCGCGAACGCGCCGATACCGAGCTTCGCCGCCAGCAGGAGGCGCAACAGCGGGCCCTGGACGAGCAGCAGCGACTCGAGGAAAAAAACCGGCACCAGGCCGAGCCGGCCGCCGCAGCCGAACCGGCGCCGGGAATCCCGGGCGAGTCCGCGGCAACCGCCGAGCCGGCCGCCGACGCCGTTCCGGCCAGCATCGGCGACGACGAATCCGCTGCCGTGCAGCGGATGGATCAACGTGACCTGGGCATGATCCTGCCGCGCATCCATGAGCCGCGCAAACGCGAAAAGCTGCTGAAGCCGGCGCCTGCTCCCGCAGCGGCACCGGTGGCGGCGCCGACACCGCCCGCCGCCCGGACCAGCCCGGCCGGCACCCCGGCGGCGCTTGCCCCCGCCGGCGACGCCGGTCGCAACAAGCCCAAGCATGCCCGTGGCGAGCGCAACGACAGCGCGGGCGGCAAGGAGAGCCGTGATGGCGGCGGCGCCGGCAAGCGTTTTGCCGGCGGCCAGATGCACCTGAGCGAGGCCGAGCGGGCGCGCCGGTCGTCCAGCAGCAAGCGCGGCAAGACCGGGCGTGGCGGCAAGGAGATGTCGCGTGGCATCAATCCGCCGACCGGCCCGCACGGGTTCTCGCGCCCCACCGCTCCGGTGGTCCGCGAAGTGGTCGTCGGCGATACGAACATCGTCGCCGACCTGGCGCAGAAGATGGCCGTCAAGGGTTCCGAGGTGGTCAAGGCGCTGTTCAAGATGGGCGTGATGGCGACCATCAACCAGACCGTCGATCACGACACCGCCGTGCTGGTGGTGGAGGATCTGGGTCACGTGCCGGTCGCCGAAAGCCAGAACAATGCCGAGGAAACGCTGGCTGCGCATACCCAGAATGTCGAGCTGGACGGCGAGAAGATCACGCGCCCGCCGGTGGTGACCATCATGGGCCATGTCGACCACGGCAAGACTTCGCTGCTCGACTACATCCGCACCACCAAGGTGGCGTCCGGCGAAGCCGGCGGCATCACCCAGCATATCGGCGCGTATCACGTGCAGACGTCGCGGGGCGTGATCACCTTCCTGGACACCCCGGGCCATGCCGCTTTCACCTCGATGCGCGCCCGTGGCGCGCAGTCGACCGATATCGTGATCCTGGTGGTGGCTGCCGATGACGGCGTGATGCCGCAGACGGTGGAGGCGGTGAAGCACGCCCGCGCCGCCAAGGTGCCGCTGATCGTCGCCGTCAACAAGATGGACAAGGACGGCGCCAACCCCGACAACGTCAAGCAGGGCCTGGTGAAGTACGACGTGGTGCCGGAAGACTGGGGCGGCGACGTGCAGTTCGTGCCGGTGTCGGCCAAGACCGGCGTCGGCGTCGAAGACCTGCTCGATGCGATCTCGATCCAGGCCGAAGTCATGGAGCTCAAGGCCGTCGCCGATGGCCGCGCCTCCGGCGTGGTGATCGAATCCAGCCTGGACCGCGGCCGCGGCCCGGTGGCGACCGTGCTGGTGCAGCAGGGCACCTTGAAGAAGGGCGATTTCATCGTCTGCGGCATCGAGTACGGCCGCATGCGCGCGCTGATCGACGAGACCGGCAAGCAGGTGGCCGAGGCCGGCCCGTCGATTCCGGTGCAGGTGCTGGGTTTGTCCGGCGTGCCGGAAACCGGCGACGATTTCGTCTGCGTCGAAGACGAGCGGTTGGCCCGCGAGGTGGCGCAGGAGCGCGAGCAGAAGCGCCGCGAGACGCGCATGGTCAGCAAGAGCAACCGGCTCGAGGACATCATCGCGAAGATGGGACAGGGCGTGGAGCAGCAGACGCTCAACATCCTGGTCAAGGGCGACGTGCAGGGTTCGGTCGAGGCGCTGCGCGAATCGCTGACCCAGATCGGCAACGAGCGGGTCCGGGTCAACGTGGTCTCCTCCGGCGTCGGCGGCATCACCGAGTCCGACGCCACCCTGGCTGCCGCATCGAAGGCCTTGATCATCGGTTTCAACGTGCGTGCCGATGCCTCGGCGCGCAAGGTGATCGAGACCGCCGGCCTGGACGTGCGCTACTTCTCGATCATCTACGACGTGATCGACCAGGTGACCCAGGCGGCCACCGGCCTGCTCGGCATGGAAGTGCGCGAGGAGATCATCGGCACCGCGCAGGTCCGCGACGTGTTCCGCAGCTCCAAGTTCGGTGCCGTGGCCGGCTGCATGGTCATCGAGGGCACCGTCAAGCGCAACAAGCCGATCCGTGTGCTGCGCGACAACGTGGTGATCTTCGAGGGCGAACTGGAATCGCTGCGCCGCTTCAAGGACATGGTCGACGAAGTGCGCAACGGCATGGAGTGCGGCATCGCGGTCAAGCAGTACAACGACGTCAAGGCCGGCGACCAGATCGAATGCTTCGAGCGCACGGAAGTGGCGCGGACGCTGTGACCTTGAGCCCCTCTCCCTTTGGGAGAGGGTTGGGGTGAGGGCTCGCGGCTTGCGTGAGATTCATGCGGGGTCGTGAACCCTCATCCGCCCCTTGCGGGGCACCTTCTCCCGCAGGGAGCAGGGAAATTGTCTTCGGAGTTCTTCATGCCATCCCGCGATTTCAAACGTACCGACCGCGTAGGCGCCGAGTTGCGCCGCGAACTGGGTCTGCTGGTGCACGCGGCCGTGCGCGATCACGGCCTGCCGTCGGTCAGCGTGTCCGACGTGGAAATCACCCGCGACCTGGATTGGGCCACGGTATGGGTGACGGCATTGATACCCGAGCAGGGCCTGCCGGCGGTGAAGGCGCTGAACGGCATCGGCCACGAAATCCGGCATGCGCTGGCACGCGGCGGCATGCGCATGCGGCGGGTGCCCGAACTGCGCTTCAAATACGACGACTCGGTCGACAGGGGCGAACGCATCGAGTCGCTGCTGCGCGGGCAGGCCCGCGATCTGGCGAAGCCTGCCGACGACGAACAGGATTGAAAACTGCTGGTGCAGGCCCCGCCGAGCCGATGAGCCCGATTCGATGAACCATCCTGCGCGCATCCGCTGGCGTGACCTGCACGGCATCGTGCTGCTCGACAAGCCGGTCGGCTTGAGCTCCAACCAGGCGCTGCAGGCCGTACGGCGCCTGTTGCGCGCGGCCAAGGGCGGGCATGCCGGCGCGCTCGACCCGCTGGCCACCGGACTGTTGCCGCTGTGCTTCGGCGAGGCGACCAAGCTGGCCGGCAGCCTGCTCGGTTCGCGCAAGGCCTATGTGGCCGATTGCCGGCTGGGCATCGCCACCGACACCGCGGACAGCGAAGGCGCCGTCGTGCAGCAACGCCCGGTGCCGCTGCTGGACGAGGCCGCGATCGAAACGGCGCTGGCCAGGTTGCGCGGACGCATCGCCCAGGTGCCGCCGGTGTATTCGGCGCTCAAGCAGGGCGGCGAGCGGCTGTACGCCAAGGCGCGCCGCGGCGAAGCGGTCGAGGTGCCGCCGCGCGAAGTCGAGGTCCACCGGCTCGATCTGCTGGCGCGCGAGGGGGACACGTTGCAGTTGCTCGTCGAATGCGGCTCCGGTACCTACGTGCGTTCGCTGGCGCGAGATCTGGGCGAGGATCTGGGTTGTGGCGCGCATCTGACGGCATTGCGCCGCTTGTGGGTGGAGCCGTTCCGCGAACCGCGCATGGTGACGCTGGACCAGTTGCAGCGGGCGGCCGAACAGGGCGACGAAGCCCTGCTCGCCTGGCTGCTGCCGGTATCGGCGGGCTTGGCGGAGCTGCCCGTCGTTCAGCTTGACGAACCGCAGAGCCTGGCCATTTCCCGCGGCCAGACGATCCGGCTCAACCCGGTGCCGGCGACCGGTCGTTGCGCCGCGTCGGCCAGCGACGGGACCCTGCTGGCGCTGCTTGAACTCGATGCCGACGGGCATACACGCATCCTGCGCGGCTTCAACCTGCCGCCGGACTGACGAATTTGAGCCAATCGCCGGTTGCGCACTTGTTGTAACAGCACTCCCATCAGTAGAATAGACAAGTTATTTCAACGCTTTCATTCATCTAGGCGAAGCTTGCGCTTGCGTCATCGCGGTGACGCAAGCGCAAGCTTCGCATCGCCTTTCAAGGAATCACATACTCATGTCTCTTACCGCAGAACAAACCGGCAAGATCATTGCCGATTTCGGCCGTGTACCGAA
>JAGWMU010000006.1 GCA_028873095.1 Pseudomonadota bacterium
GATCGACCCGGGCGCGCCGGCCGACAAGGACCTGTACGACCTGCCGCCGGAAGAGGAGAAGAACATCCCGCAGGTCTGCTCCAGCCTCGACGCCGCGCTGGAAGCGCTGGACAAGGATCGCGACTTCCTCAAGGCCGGCGGCGTGTTCACCGACGACTTCATCGACGCCTACATCGAAGTGAAGATGAAGGAAGTCACCCGCTACCGGGCCAGCACCCATCCGCTGGAATTCCAGATGTACTACTCGATCTGAACCGCTCGCCACAACGCAGCGCAAAAGCAACGGACGCTTCGGCGTCCGTTGTTTTTGCGCATGCCGGATGATGGCGAAGGGTTCGCGCACTTCGGTACCCCGACGACAGGCAGGCCCGTCCCGTAGGAGCGCACCTTCGTGCGCGAATGCTCTTCATTCATGCGCGGCAAAAGCATCGCGCACAGGGTGCGCTCCTACCGGCGCCAGGAACCAAGCCGGTCGAGATTCCCGGTTGGCGGCGCGGACCGATCAGCCGTCGAACGGGACGGCGCCTGGCGACACCGGCGGCTGCGCATGCCCGGTGAGCTGCAGCAGGCCGCGCAGCAGCGCGGTCGGCGTCGGCGGACAGCCGTTGACCACGGCATCGACCGGGATGACGTCGGCGACGCGGCCGCGCGTCGCATAGTTCACCCCGAACACGCCGGTGCAGGTGCTGCAGTCGCCGACGGCCAGCACCCACTTGGGGTCGGGCATCGCCTCGTACGTGCGCCGGAGCGCCTCTTCCATGTTGACCGACACCGGCCCGGTGACCAGCAGGACATCGGCGTGCCGCGGGCTGGCCACGAACGCGATGCCGCTGCCCTCGAGGTTGTAGTACGGGTTCGAAAGCGCGTGGATTTCCAGTTCGCAGCCGTTGCACGATCCGGCATCCACGTGGCGGATGCGCAACGCGCGGCCGAACACGGACTGCAGCTCCCGCTGCAGTCCTTCCAGCGGCGCGTCGCGCAGCTCGGGGGTCGGCAAGGGTTCGCTGAGAATGCCGGTGCGCCGGATGCGTGCCAGGATGCTGAACATGGTGACTTACCCGTCGTGACCGCTGTAGGCGAGGTTGAAAGACTTGTTGATCAGCGGGAAATCCGGAACGATGTTGCCGATGATGGCGTGCTCGATCAGCGGCCAGTTCTGCCACGACGGATCGTGCGCGTGGCAGTGCCGCACGCGGTTGTCCGGCGCCGTTTCCAGGGCGATCAACACCGGCCCGCGCCAGCCCTCGATCAGGCCCAGGCCGATTCGACCCGGCGGCGCCGCCGGCACCGGGACCAGGCCCGGCCCCTCCGGCAGGGTCTGCAGCAGCGACTGGCACAGCCGCAGGGAATCCATGATTTCATCGAAGCGAACCTGCACGCGCGCGGCGACGTCGCCTGCGGAACGCAGCACGCGGCCGGGTTGCAGTACATCGTAAGGCGGCCACGGCAGATCGATCCTCGCGTCGCGGGCGATGCCGGACGCGCGCCCGACCAGGCCGATGGCGCCGTGTGCCCTGGCCAGTTCGGGACTGAGCAGGCCCGCATCGCGGAAGCGGTCCTGCATCCCGGCATGGTCGTCGAATATCGCGCGCAAGGCGGGCACGGCCTGTTCCAGCATCGCCGCTTCCTCGAGCATGCTGCGGATCATGCGCGCGCCGAGGTCGATGACGACGCCGCCGGGAAGCAGGTAGTCGAACAGGTAACGCTGGCCGAAGGCGTCGTGGTTGAGACGGACCAGTTGCTCCTTCAGGCGGGAGAACTGCACCAGGCCGAAAGCCAGGCCGGCATCGTTGCCGAGGCTGCCCAGGTCGCCCAGGTGATTGGCGATGCGCTCGCGCTCGAGCGCCAGCGCGCGCAGGGCCGCGGCGCGGCGCGGCAGTTCGGTTCCGGTGATCGCTTCCAGCGCGGCGCAGTAGGCCCAGGAAAACGCGACCGTGCTGTCGCCGCAGATCCGCGCCGCCAGCCGATGGCCCTCCTGCAAGGGCTGTCGGTCGAAGCGTTTGGCGATGCCCTTGTGCGCATAGCCAAGGCGCTCCTCCAACCGCAGCACTTTCTCGCCCACCACGGAAAAACGGAAATGGCCCGGTTCGATCGTCCCGGCGTGCACCGGGCCCACGGCGATTTCATGCACGCCGTCGCCGCTGACCGGCACGAACGGGTAGGGTTTGGCATGGATGGCATAATTCTGCGTGGCGCCCACGTCGCGGCGCAGCGGAAAGATGCTCTCGGGCCAGCCGCCATGGCGCAGCCATGGCCGGCAATCTCCCGCGTCGGCCCGCAACCCGAGCAGGTCGTACATCGCGCGCTGCAGGCGCTCGGCCACCGGGAACAAGTGGCCGAGCGCGGGGTACACGGTGCTTCCGCCGGCCAGCGCGTGTTCCAGCACCACGACCCGGTCGGGCAACAGCAGCGCGGCGAACACGCGAAAGACGCCGTCGCGGTCGCGGTCGTCGGTGCCCCACAGGGTGAGCAGGCCGGCGCCCTGGTCGCGCAGACGCTGCGCGTCGGCCAGCCAGTGCGCGGCATCGACCGTCACCCGCCTTGCCGCCACGTTGGCGGGCAGGTGGAGGTCATTGGGCTCGGGCGAATTGTCGGTCATGTCGTCATCCCATCAGCCGGCAATCAGCCGGGCCGCCAGGCGATACCACTCGGCCAGGGCCGGCGGAATGTAAACACCCATCATCAGCACGATCCCCAGATGCACGAATACCGGAACCAGTGCCGGGGTGTGCGGCAGCGGCCGGTCGTCGGTGTCGCCGAACACCATCGGCTGCAGGCGGCTGAAGATTGCGGCGAAGGCGACCGCCAGGGCTGCCAGCAGGATCGGCGTGGCCCACGGATGATCCCGCATCGCCGTGATCAGCACGAGGTATTCGCTGGTGAAGACCCCGAACGGCGGCATGCCGAGAATCGCCAGGCCGCCGAGCATCAGTCCCCAGCCCACGCTGGGATGAATCGCCAGCAGGCCGCGGATCTTGTCCATGCGCTGGGTGCCCGACAGCTGCGTGGCGTGACCGGCGGCAAAGAAGATCGCGGACTTCGTCAGCGAGTGCATCGTCATGTGCAGCAGCCCCGCGAAGTTGGCGATCGGGCCGCCCATGCCGAACGCGAAGGTGATGATGCCCATGTGTTCGATCGAGGAATACGCGAACAGCCGCTTGATGTCGCGCTGGCGCCACAGGAAGAAGCTCGCCAGCACGGTCGACAGCAGGCCGAAACCCATCAGCATGTGGCCGGGCAGCGCCGAATGCAGCGCGCCGTCGGCGAGGATCTTGCAGCGGATCACCGCATACAGCGCGACGTTGAGCAGCAGGCCGGACAGCACCGCCGACACCGGCGTCGGACCCTCGGCGTGCGCATCCGGCAGCCAGTTGTGCAGCGGCGCCAGGCCGACCTTGGTGCCGTAGCCGACCAGCAGGAAGACGAAGGCCAGGCCCATCACCCGCGGCTCCAGCTGGCCCTTGACCGCATTCAGATGCGTCCACAGCAGGGCGTTCATGCCCTCGCCCCCTAGCAGGTTCTCGGCGGCGGCGTACAGCAGCGCGGTGCCGAACAGCGCCAGCGCAATGCCCACGCCGCACAGGATGAAATATTTCCAGGCCGCCTCGACGCTGGCCCGCGTGCGGTACAGCGAAACCAGCAGCACCGTCGACAGCGTGGCCATTTCCATCGAGACCCACAGGAAGCCCATGTTGTTGGTGGTCAGCGCCAGCAGCATGGCGGCCATGAACAGCTGGTACATGCTGTGGTACAGCCGCAGCCGCGCCGGCGTGAGCCGCCCGTGTTCGGCTTCGATGCGCATGTAGGGGCGCGAAAACACGGAAGTCGTGAAACCGACCAAGGCGGTCAGCGCGACCAGGAACACATTGAACGGATCGATGAAGAACTCTTCATGCAGGGCGGTCATCGAGCCGCCGTGGATGATCCTGAGCACCAGCGCCGCCGCCGCCAGCAAGGTGGCGAGGCTGATCGCCACGCTCGCTTCGGCGGCATACCGCTTCGCGCCGACGACGGCGAGCAGCATCGCGCCAAGCAGGGGACAGCCCAGCACCAGCAGAATCTCCACGTCAATCCTCCTTGAGAGATTCGAGCTGGTCCAGATCGAGGCTGTCGAACTGCTCCCGGATATGGAAAAAGAAGATGCCGAAGATGAACACGGCCACCAGCAGGTCCAGCGCCATGCCGAGCTCCACCACCATCGGCATGCCGTAGGTGGTGCTGGTGGCGGCGAAGAACAGGCCGTTCTCCAGCGACAGGAAACCGATCACCTGGGTAAACGCCTTGCGGCGGGCCAGTATCATCAGGAACGACAGCAGGATGACCGCCAGCGCGATCCCCAGCGTATCGCGCAGCACGGTCGTGGCCAGCGCGCTGACCGGCTGCGCCAGCCCGAACGCGAAGATCACCAGGGCCAGGCCGACCAGCATCAGCGTCGGCAGATTGACCAGCGGCTCGTTGTCGCGTTCGATCCCCAGCTTGCGCATCAGGCGGAACAGGATCCACGGCAGCACGCACACCTTGAGCACCAGGGTAAGCGCGGCCGAATAGAACAGGTGCGTGAGGTGGGCCGTGGAGGCCACCAGCAGGGTCGAGGCCACCAGCACGGCGCCTTGCCACACCAGCAGGATCAGCAGCCGCCTGCTGCGCCGCTCGGCCAGCATGGCGAAGGAGATCAGCAGCAAGGCGCCGGCCAGCATCTGGATGACCTGAGTGGCGAGGCTCAAATGGGCCATGGCTTCATACCTCCAGCAGCAGGTGCACGAGCAGGCCGAGCACGGCAAGCAGGAACGCCATGGTCAGGAATTCCGGCGCACGGAACAGCCGCAGCTTGGCCGTGACGCTTTCGAGCAGCGCGAGCGCGGCGCCGGCGACGGCCAGCTTGGCGGCCAGGGCGCCGATCGCCAGCGCCAGCAGGCCGGGGCCGGCACCGTGCAGGGCGATGCCCCAGGGCATGAACAGCGTGAAACCGATGCAGGCGTAGTTGAACAGCTTCAGCCAGGCGGCCCACTCGATCAGCGCCAGATGACGCCCCGAATACTCCAGCGTCATCGACTCGTGGATCATCGTCAGTTCGAGATGGGTCGTCGGGTTGTCCACCGGCAGGCGTGCGTTTTCCGCCAGCAGCACCATCACGAAGGCGACCGCGGCGAAGAACAGGCTGGGGTGCAACATGATGTGCGGCTGCCGCAGCACGACCTCCACCACGCGGGGCAACGCAGTGCTGCCGAACGCCAGGAAGGCGCTGAACAGCACCATCAGCAGGGCCGGCTCGGTGAGAAACCCGATCATCATCTCGCGGCGGGCGCCCATCGAGCCGAACGCGGTACCCACGTCCATCGCCGCGAGCGACATGAATACGCGCCCGGTGGCGAACACGCCCACCAGCGCGATCGCGTCGGCCACCCGGGCCAGCGGCAGCTCGGTGGTCACCGACGGAACGATCGCCGCGGCCACCACCATCGTGGCGAACACCGCATAGGGCGCGAGGCGGAACAGCCAGGAAGCATGGGTCGCCAGCGCCGCGTCCTTGTGGAACAGCTTGCGCAACACCCGGTAGGGTTGCCACAGCGGCGGCGCGGAGCGGTTCTGCAGCCAGGCCCGGCATTGCCCGACCCAGCCGGCGAACAGCGGCGCCAGCGCGATCGCCAGCAGGCACTCGCCCAGCTGCCATGCGTATGCCGTGGCGCTCACAGGACCCATACCAGCAGCAGGATCAGCGTCAGGAAGCTGTACAGCAGATAGGTCGCCAGCCGCCCGCCCTGCAGGATCGTCACCCGCTCGGCGGTACGCTGCACGAAGCGCGACAGCGGCAGGTAGAGCGCATGCCAGAAGTGCTCCTCGATCTGCACGCGGTACTGCGGTTGCGCATCGGACGGCGACGGCAGTTCGCGCTGCATGCGGAACACCGGCCCGAACAGATGGCGGATCGGCTGGCCGAAACCCTCGGCCGAATCCTGCATGCGCGGCGTCTGCCAGCGGTAGCCGCAATCCCATGCCGGTGTGCGGCGGACGCGGCCGTGGTAGAGCCGGCGCACCAGCACGAACGTGGCGGCGACCACGAGCACCAGCCCGGCCCACAGCCACAGGCCGCTGTACGACGCCTGGTTCGAGGCGAGCGGCGTCATCCACCAGGGCGCCGGCCCGCGCTGCACGGTTGCGCCGACCAGCTGCCCGGTGATGCGGCCCACCACATCCAGCGCGACCTGGGGAAACACGCCGACCAGCACGCAACCCAGCGCCAGCCAGCTGAGCCCGGCCCGTTCCAGCCAGCCCGCCGGCTGCGCCTGCTCCAGCGCGCGCTCGCGCGGCTGGCCGAGAAAGATCACGCCGTAGAACTTCACCATCACGTAGCCGGCCAGCGCCGCCGTCAGCGACACGATCGCCGCGCCCAGCGGCACGATCATGTTCAGGAAGGCGTGCGGAATCTGCGGCGTCTGCAGGAACGCCTGCAGCAGCAGCCACTCCGAGACGAACCCGTTGAGCGGCGGCAAGCCGGCGATGGCGAGGGAGCCGACCAGCGCCAGCGCCGCCACCCACGGCATGTAGCGGATCAATCCGCCGAGCCTGCCCAAACTGCGTTCGCCGGTCGCATGCATCACCGAGCCGGTGGCGAGAAACAGCAGGCTCTTGAACAACGCATGGTTGAACGAGTGGATCAGCGCCGCCGCCAGCGCCAGCGCCGCGAGCAGGCGCATGTCGAAACTGCGGCACAGCAGGGCCAGGCCGATGCCCGCAAAGACCAGCCCGAGATTCTCGATCGAGGAATACGCCAGCAGCCGCTTCATGTCGGTCTGCACGGCGGCGAAGATCGCGCCGTACATGGCCGTGCCCAGGCCCACGCCCAGGGTCAGCAGGCCCCACCACCAGGGGCCGGCATGCAGCAGATCCCAGCTGACCCGCAACATGCCGTAGACCGCCACCTTGAGCATCAGGCCGCTCATCATCGCCGATACCGGCGACGGCGCGGCGGGATGGGCTTCGGGCAGCCACACGTGCAGCGGCACCAGGCCGGCCTTGGCGCCGAAGCCGAACAGCGCCAGCACGAACGCCGCACTGGCCCAGGCCGGCGCCAGCGCCGCGCCGCGCATCGCATCGAAGGTCATCAGCCAGCTGCCGCCCTGCAGCACGCCGAAGCACAGCAGGATGCCCAGCGCACCGACGTGCGCCATCAGCAGGTACAGGAAGCCGGCGCGCCGGATTTCGGGAATGCGATGCTGGGTGACCACCAGGAAATACGAGCTCAGCGCCATGGTTTCCCAGGCCACCATGAACATGTAGGCGTCGTCGGCCAGGATCACCAGGGCCATGCTGGCCAGGAACAGGTGGTACTGCAGGCCCATCATCCCCGGCGCGGTGCCCTCGCCCGCCCGGAAATAGCCGGCGGCGAAGATCGAAATGCCGGCACCGGCGCTGCCCAGCAGCAGCAGGAAAAACCCGGACAGCGCATCGAGCCGTACGTGGAAGGGCAGGCTCGGCAGTCCGAGCGGAAGCACGGCGGTCTGCGCGGTGAAGTTCGCCGTCAGCGCAACCGCGCCCGCGCCGGCCACGCCCAGTGCGATCAGCGCGCCCACCGGAAACAGGGTGCGGGCGACCCAGCGGATGCTGTTCGGACGCGCCAGACCGAGCGCGCCCAACACCAGCCAGGCGGCGATCAAGCCGAGCGATGCGGTCAGCGCGGTAGTCGATGCGATCCCGTTCACACCTTTCGTATCCCTGGGATGCCGCGGGCCGGAACCCGCGTTCGTGCGAATTTCATGATAACCGTATTATCATTGAACTTGCCCTGAAAAGGTAAGACCGAAACTACGCGCATGCCCGTCGAGAACCGCACCGCCCGCCTGACCGTCCTGATCGACCCGCGTAAGAAAGCGGTGCTCGAACGCCTGTGCGCGGAGGAGGACGCCACGCCCTCGCAGGTCGTGCGCCGGTTGATCCGCGAATACATCGAGCGCAAGTCCGGTCGTCCCTGGCATGCCGGGGACGAACCCGCCCCTGCAGCGGCATCCCGGGTCAGGCACAGCCATGTCCGCGCACGATAAGAGCGCCGGGGTGCCGAAGAAGGCCGCGGGCCGCACCTCGCCGTTGCTGACGCCGGGGCTGGGCTCCGGGCAAGTCGCCTTCGTGGGAGAGGCGGTGGAGCAGGATCTGTCCGTGACGGTCCTGTGCTGGCCCACGATTCCGGTCGCCTGGTCCATGCTCAGCGAGGCCGCGTCGGCGATGCGCAGCGTGCGCGAAGGCTTGTCGATGTCCGGTCCCGCCGAGGGTTCATCCTGGCTGCAGCAGGCGGCGCCGCAGTTGAGCCGCCCGCTCGAGCGCGAGTTCGGCGCCGCCGAGAGCACGCTGGCCAGCCTGGTCGGCCGCCTGCCGGTGTGCTTCGCGGTCGCGATCGAGGAACACCAGGCCGATGTCCGGCAGGCCTCCGCGGCGCTGACCAGCCGTGCTCTGTTTTCCGGTTGCCTGGCGGGCTACGACAACTTTCTCAAGTCCTCCAGCCAGCAGGCCTTCCGGGTCATGGTCGTGCCCGACCGCGGCGAAGCGCGGAACGAACAACACCTGGCCGTCTACAACGAGCTGCTGCCCCACCTGGATGGAGCCCGGCGGCTGCGCGCGATCGAACTGGCGTTCTGGCCCGAAGCCAGACTGCCGCTGCCGATGGAAGTGGCCCAGCTGGCCGCCGCCGCGGTACTCCGCCACCTGCAGGACCCGGCGCAGTCCAATCCGCTGTTCGACGTCATCCGCGACCACCTGGCGCCACCCTCGCGCTTCCACGCGGGCACGACATTGAAGAGCGTGCGGCTGAGGCATTGAGGTTTGCGTGGGGAGGCACCGCGCCGAACTGAAGCCGGAGATTGCAGCCAGCATCTGAACTGGCCACGTCGCAGGCATGCCGATCGTGAAGTCGTCCGACCGCCCGGGTCGGCGCTGCGGGCAGTCTCAGCCGGCCTCCGTCGCCGGTGCCTTGCCGATGCTGCGCAGCGCCGGGTTACCCATGCAGCTGAGGGCGATCGCGGTGAGCAGCAGTCCGGCGCCGACGAACAGTGCCGGCAGCGAGATCAGTTTCAGCAGGCTGCCGGCCAGTGCGGCCGAGAGCGGGCCCAGGCCCATGAAGGTGAACATCAGCACGCTCATGGTGCGGCCCATCATCTGCGGCGCGACGCGGCGCTGGATCCAGGTGAAGATCGCGATCTGCGCGATGCCGCCCAGCGTGCCGGTGCCCGCCAGCAGCACCGCGCCGGTGACGGTCGAATGCACCAGCGCCATGCCGGCGACGGCGAGTCCTGCCAGGCTGTCGATGGTCAGCACCATCAGGCCGAGCCGGCCGCGTACCCAGCGGCCGGCGACACCGGACAGGGCACTGCCCAGCAGCATGCCGCCGCCGTTGGCGGCCATCAGGATGCCCAGCGAGGCCGCGCCCAGGTCCAGTCGGGTATTCGCCAGCACGGGCAGGCCGACCTGCAGCGGGCCGCCGACGAAGACCGAGACCACCGCGGCGTAGAGGATGAAGGCGCGCAGCGGCAGGTCCGCCCAGATCGTCCGCACGCCGCAGACGACGTTGGCCAGCACGCCGCCGACCACTTCCTTGGGATGGAAGTCGCTGTGCACGCGGATCAGCAGCAGCGAGCCCAGCGAGAACAGGAAACTCGCCGCATCGATGCCGAAGGCAAGGCCCAGCCCGCCGGCATCGTGCACCGCGTGCTGTGGGGTGCCGCGCGCGCCCATGCTGATCACTGCGCCAGCCAGTGCCGGGCCGATGAACATGCTGAGCTGGCGCATGCCCATCACCAGCGCATTGGCCGGCTGCAGCTGTTGCGGCGTCATCAGCTGCGGCAGGATCGCCGAGCCGGCCGGATAGGCGAACGCGGTGGACAGGCCGATCCCCAGCGCGATCGCGTACACCAGCCACATCTGGATGCCGCCCAGCAGCACCAGCGCGGCGAGCAGGGCCACCAGCAGCGCATTCGCGCCGCGCGCGGACAGCAGCACCCGCCGCGGCGACAGCCGGTCGACCAGCGCGCCGCCGATCAGCATGAAGGCGGCGCGCGGCAACGCCATCGCGGCGAGCACCAGGCCGAGCGCGGCCGGGTCGCCGGTGAGTTTCAGCACCAGCCACGGCAGCGCGACCAGGGTGAACTGGTCGCCCAGCATCGAGATCGTGCTGCCGCCGAACAGCAGGCGGAAGTTGCGGTTGGCAAGGACGGAGTCGCGGCGTGCCGTCTGCATCGGAAAGCCTCTGGCGTTGCAGGCGGCGAGGCCTGGCGTCGTGGAAAAGGTCATCGGGTGAAGCGGGTTTGCAGCGGCGGCAAACGGACCTCGGCACCCCGGATGCCGATCCGCCGCGCGCGGTGGGACAGGCGGATGGTACGTGACGTCCCCTGCCGTTGTCCCGGCCGGAAGTCATGGGCGCTCCCACGGTCGTCTTGCTATGGTTGGGCCTTGCCCGAAGGGAAAGTGAAGAAATGACCCTGCGCTTGCGCCCGGCCGCCTTGCTGGCCTCGTTCGTCCTGCTGACCGCGGCCGCCGTGCCGCCGTCGACTGCCGCGGAGCTGGGCATTCCGCCGATCCAGTATCGCGAACGCACGCTGCCGAACGGCCTGCAGGTGCTCAGCGTGGAGAACCACGCCAGCCCGAACGTGGCGGTGCAGATGTGGTACCACGTAGGCTCCAGGGACGACCCGCGCGGGCGCTCCGGTTTCGCGCATCTGTTCGAGCACCTGATGTTCAAGAGCACGAAGCACATGCATGCCGAACAGATGGATCGGCTGACCGAGGACGTCGGCGGCGCCAACAACGCCTCCACCGGCGACGATGTCACCAACTATTTCGAGGTGGTGCCGAGCAATTACCTGCAGACCCTGTTGTGGGCCGAGGCGGAGCGGCTGTCCAACCTCAACGTGGACGAGAAGAACTTCAAGTCCGAACGCGCGGTGGTGGAAGAGGAGTACCGCACGCGCGTGCTGGCGCAGCCGTACGGCAAGCTGTTCAACGCGATCGACGCGTACTCGTACAAGGTGCATCCGTACAGGCGCCCGACCATCGGCAGCATCGAGGACCTCGAAGCGGCCTCGCTGCATGACGTGATCGAGTTCCACGACATGTTCTACCGCCCCGACAACGCCACCCTGGTCGTGGCCGGCGATTTCGACCCGAAGCAGCTCGACGCCTGGGTCGACCGCTACTTCGGCTGGATACCCAAACCGTCCGCGCCGGTGCCGCAGGTCGCCGCGAAAGAGCCCGCGCGCCGGAAGAATCTTCGCTACACCGTGACCAGCGCCACCGCACCCCTGCCGGCGCTGGTGCAGACCTGGCTGATTCCGCCCGCCGCCGACAGCGCCGACTACATCCCGCTGCAGGTGGCTGCCGCGCTGCTGTCGCAGGGCGACTCGTCGCGCCTGTACCAGTCGCTGGTGTACCGCCACGAGGTTGCCCAGCAGGTCGGCGCCGAAGCGGATGGCCGTCTCGGTCCGGGATTGTTCACGGTGTATGCGATCCTCGCCAGCGGCCACCGGCCGGGCGAAGCGGAGAAGCTGATGAACGAGGAGATCGTCTGGCTGGCGACCCAGCCGATTCCCGCCGCCGAACTGGACAAGGTGAAGACCGGGTTGCTGACCGCCGAACTGAGTCAGCGCCAGACCGCGCAGGGCATCGCCTTCGCGCTGGGCCAGGCGGCGCTGATCGACGGCGGCCCGCAACACGTCAACTCGGACCTCGCCATGCTGCAGAAGGTCACTGCCGCCGACGTGCATCGCGTACTGCAGAAATACGTCACCGGCGCACACAGCGTCACCATCGATTATCTGCCGCAGGCGGCGCCGGCAACGTCGGGCGCCGGCAAGGGAGCTGCGAAATGAACCGTTCCGCGAAGGCCCTGCGCCTGGCCGTCCTCGCCGTTGCCATGATCGTCGCCGGCGCGCTGCTGGCGGCGCCGGCCGCCGCCGCGGTCGCCGCCGATGCCTTTCCGGACGCGCCACCGGCGCCCGGTCCGGCGCCGAAACTGACGGTGCCCACGCCGGCCGTGCAGACGCTGGCGAACGGCCTGCAGGTGATCAGCGTGCAGCGCGCCGGCTTGCCGCTGGTGACCGCGCAGCTGGTGCTGCGCAGCGGCGGCGAGATGGATCCGCCGCGCCTGGCCGGCCTGGCCGATCTCACCGCGAACCTGCTGACCAAGGGCGCCGCGGGCAAGACCGCGCCGCAGATCGCCGCCGCCGCCGAAGCGCTCGGCGGTTCGCTGACGGCTGCCGCCGGCTGGGACGAAAGTGCCGTCGGCATCACCGTCACCACGCCCAGGCTGCCGCTGGCCCTGGACCTGCTGGCCGACGTGGTGCGCCGACCGGCGTTCAGCGCCGCGGAGCTGAAGCGCGCGCAGGCCCAGGCGATCGACGATCTGCGCCTGATGTTCAGCCGGCCCACCGCACTGGCTTCGCTGGCGGCCACGCGCGGCGTGTTCGGCGACGGCGCCTATGGCCATTCGCGCAATGGCACCCCGGCTTCGATCGCGCGGATCACCCGCGCCGACGTGCGGCAGCTGCACCGCGCGCTGTACCGGCCGGACAACGCCATCCTGATCCTGACCGGCGACATCATGCCGGCCCAGGCGCGCCAGCTGGCCCGGGCCAGCTTCGGCGACTGGCGGAAGCCGGCCGCGCCGCTGCCGGTCAAGCCGGCGGGGGAGGCCGCCAGCCGCCTGCCGGCGATCCTGCTGATCGACCAGCACGGCGCCGGCCAGGCCGGCGTGGTCGTGGCCCATGCCGCGCCCTCGCGCGGCGATCCCGGCTACTACGTCGGCATGGTCGCCAATGCGGTGCTGGGCGGCTCGTATTCGGCCCGGCTCAACGAGGAGATCCGCATCAAGCGCGGGCTCTCCTATGGCGCCAGCAGCCGGCTGGAACCGATGAGCGATGCCGGGCTGTGGCTGGCTGCGGCGCAGACCAAGAACCCGTCGGCGCCGCAGGTGGTCGACCTGATGCTGCGCGAGTTCGCCCGCCTCGGCCGCTCGCGGGTATCCGGGGCGGAGCTGGCCGCACGCAAGGCGGCATTGATCGGCAGCTACGGCCGCCGCCTCGAAACCACCGAAGGTCTCGCCGCGCAGGTCGCCGAGCTGGCGATCTACGGCATCGACCTGCGCCAGATCGGCAACTACATCGAACGGGTGCAGGCGGTCACGCCGAAGCAGGTCGAGGCGTATGCGCGCAAGCATCTGGATGCCGGCGGCAGCAAGGTGGTGGTGGTCGGTGACACCGCGCAATTCGCCGCCGCGCTGCGCAAGGCGCACCCGCATGCGCAGTTGCTGGAATCCACCGCGCTGGACCTGGACAGCGCCAGCCTGCTGGCGCCGGCTGCCGCCAAATAATCCGTCAGCGGCCATGGCTCGATGCCCGCCAGCCGCCGGGCATCCCGGCAGAAATTCGCGGACCGGGACAGCGGCGGCATTGCCTGCGCCGTTGTCCGCGGGCGGAGTCCTTCGGTAGACTGCGGCGCGGTCAAAGCCGTGCCCTCCCCCCTCCCCCCCTCTCCCCCCGACAGGCCACCCGCGTATGTCCGCCAGCAAGCCTTTGCGCTTCATCGTAGCGATCTGCCTGCTGCTGCTTGCCCTGCCCGCCGCCGCCACGCGACTGGAACTGCAGGCTGGCCGCAGCTACATGAGAAGAAGCGGTACCGCCACGCTATTCGTCGAGAGCGTGTTCGACGCGCACCGCATCGGGGACACCCGCTTCAGCTGGTCGCCGGATGTCTCGCTGGGCTGGATCCGCGGCCGCAACATCGGCATCTACCGCCACGACCGCTATGGCACGACCGAGGATGCCTGGGTGCTGGCGGGCGGCGTGCGCGCCCATTACGGCGAGGCGGGCGACTGGTATCACCACCTGTTCGCGAGCTTCCAGCCGGCGTACAACACGGCGCGGACCCAGGCACTGAGCACCGGCTACGAATTCGACAGCACGCTGGGTTGGCAGGAGCGGTACTTCAGCGTGGAGATCCGCCATGTCTCCAACGGCGCGCTGCACCATCCCAATCACGGCGAAACGATGGTCCTGGTCGGCGTGGCCTTCCATCTGTAAGGCCCGCCGGCGCGGGCTGTCGGGATGTCCCGGCCGCCGGCGCCGCGGCATTCAGTGCCCGCCGCCGGCCGCCGCGGCTTTCGGGGTGAACGGCGGTCTGGCCAGCCAGATCACCACCATCAGTCCGAGGAACACCCAGCCCAGCATGTGGAAAACCTCGTCGAACGCGATCTGCGAGCCCTGCTGAGTGATCATGCCGTTGATGATGCTGCCGGCGCGGTGCGGATCGCCGTGGCCGAGCTGCTTCATCGCGACCTGCGCGAGCGGGTTGTAGGCGGTGATGTGTTCGGCCAGTTGCTCGTGGTGAACGACCGAACGGCGGTTCCACAGGAAGATCGTGATCGAGGCGGAAAAGCTGCCGCTCAGGGTGCGCAGGAAGGTCGACAGGCCCGAGCCGGCGGCAATCTCGTTCTGCTGCAGGTCCGACAGCAGGATGCTCAGCACCGGCATGAAGAACAGCGCCACGCCCAGGCCCTGCAGCAGCTGCGCCATCGCCACGTGGTAGAAGTCCACCTGCAGGTAGAAGCTCGCGCGCAGGAAGCAGGTCGCGCCCATCACCAGGAACGCGGCGGCGGCGAGCAGCCGCAGGTCGGTGCGGCCGGCGTACTTGCCCACGAAGAAGGTCAGCAGGATCGGAATCACGCCCAGCGGCGCGGTGGCGTAGCCGGCCCAGATCGCGGTGTAGCCCAGGTCCTGCTGCAGCCACAGCGGCACCAGCAGGGCGATCGAGAAGAACGCGGCGTAGCCGAGCACCATCGCCAGCGTGCCCGCGCTGAAGTTGCGGTGGCGGAACAGCCGCAGATCGACGATCGGGTCCGCGTCGGTCAGCTCCCAGATCAGGAATATCGCCAGCGCGACGGCCGAGACGATGCTGGTGATGACGATGAAGCTGGAGTTGAACCAGTCCGCATCATTGCCCTTGTCGAGCACGATCTGCAGCGCGCCGACGCCGACGATCAGGCTGATCAGGCCGACGTAGTCGATCTTCGGGCGCTCGGTCTTTTCCGTTTTCAGGCGCAGCTGGCTGGCCACCACGGTGCTGGCGAAGATGCCGATCGGCACGTTGATGAAGAAGATCCAGGGCCAGGAATAGTTGTCGGTGATCATGCCGCCGAGGATCGGGCCGGCGATCGGCGCCACCACCGTCACCATCGCCAGCAGCGCCAGCGCCATGCCGCGCCGCGCCGGTGGATAGATGCCGATCAGCAGGCTCTGGGTGACCGGGTACATCGGCCCGGCTACCGCGCCCTGCACCGCGCGGAACACCAGCAGCATGCCCATGCTCTGCGAGACGCCGCACATGAAGGAGGCCAGCGAGAACAGCAGCGTGCACCACACGAACAGCTTCACCTCGCCGAAGCGGCGGGTGAGGAAGCCGGTCAGCGGCAGCGCGATCGCCATGCTGACCGCGAACGAGGTGATCACCCAGGTGCTCTGGTCGTTGCTCACGCCGAGGTTGCCGGCGATCGTCGGCAGCGACACGTTGGCGATCGTGGTGTCCAGCACCTGCATGAAGGTGGCCAGCGACAGACCGATCGTAGACAGGGCCAGGTTGGGCGGGCGGAAGTGGGTAGTCATCGGAACCGCTGTTCGTGGTGGGAGCGCACTCCGTGCGCGACGGATTGCCGTAGGAGCGCACCCTGTGCGCGAAAGCTCTTGGTCCCGGCAGCGGCAAAAGCATCGCGCACTGGGTGCGCTCCTACGGGTTCAGCGGGCGTGGCCACCCATGTTGGCGTGGATGATCCGCGCGATCTCCGCGTCGGCCTTGTCCAGTTGCTGCCGGTAGATCGCGGTACTGAACGCCGGCCGGGTCGGCGATTGGGTGGCCAGGGTCGGGCCGCTGCGGTCGTGCAGGTTCACGTCGACCGCCAGCGACATGCCGAGCCGCAACGGGTGCTGGTCCAGCTGCCGCGAATTGGTAAACACCACGCGCACCGGGATGCGCTGCACGATCTTGATCCAGTTGCCGGTGGCGTTCTGCGCCGGCAGCAGCGAGAACGCGCTGCCGGTGCCGACGCCCAGGCTCTGCACCCTGCCCTTGTAGGTCACCGCGCTGCCGTAGACATCCGAAGTGATCCGCACCGGCTGGCCGATGCGCATGTCGGTAAGCTGGGTTTCCTTGAAGTTCGCGTCGACCCACACCCCGTGCAGCGGCACCACCGCCATCAGGGGAGCGCCGGGCTGCACGCGCTGGCCCAGCTGCACCGTGCGTTCGGCCACATAGCCGTCCACCGGCGCCACCAGCGTGGTGCGCGAATCCGCCAGCAGGGCCGCACGCAGCCGGGCAGCGGCGATCTGCACGTCCGGATGCGAAGCGACCACGGTGTCGTCGACCAGCACCTTGCTGGTCTGGTACTGCTGTTCGACCGCGGTCAGGTCGCTCTCGGCGGCGGTCAGCGCGTCGCGGGCGTGCGCCAGCTCCTCGGCCGAGATCGCGCCCGAGCGGGCCAGGTCGCGGCGGCGTCGAAAATCGGCACGCGCCTTATCCACCGCCACCTTGCGTGCGGCCACGTCGGCCCGCGCGCCGGTCACGCTGCTGTACAGTCCGCGCACCCTGCGCACGGTGTTGGCCAGGTTGGCCCTGGCCTCGGCCAGCGCCACGTCGGCGTCGCTGGGATCGAACCGCACCAGCACCTCGCCGGCGCGCACCCGGTCGCCATCGTCGGCACCGATGCTCACCACGGTGCCGGCGATCTGCGGGGTGATCTGCACCACGTTGCCGTTGACGTAGGCGTCGTCGGTACCCTCGTACCAGCGGCCGTCGAGGAAATACCACAGCGCCCAGCCGGCCAGGCCGAACAATACGACGCCGCCGAGCAGGCGCAGCAGCATGCCGCGCGGGTTTTTTTTCGGCTCTGCTGCGGCCGGGGTTTCGGCCACGGCCGGAATCGGGCTGGACATGGGACTGCCTCAGGAACGGGTAGGGGTAGGAGATGGGGCGGCCGTGCCGGCCTGCGGCTGGAAGCCGCCGCCGAGGGCCTCGATCAATTGCACCGAAAGATCGACCTGCCGGGCTTGCAGCACCGCCATGGTCTGTTCGGCGGCCAGCAGTTGCCGGCGGACGTCGAGCGACTCCAGATAATTGCCGATGCCGGCGCGGTAGCGTTGCTGCGCCATGTGCCATGCGTCGGCGGCGGCATCCTGCGCGCGCCGTTGCGCGGCGATCTGCTCGTGCAGCGACTGCAGCGCGGACACCTCGTCGGCGACCTGGTTGAGCGCGCCGACCAGGGTCTGGTTGTACTGCGCCACGGCGATGTCGTACTGCGCGTCGCGGTAGGACAGCTGGGCGCGCAGGCGACCGCCGTCGAAAAGCGGCAGGCTGATCGACGGCCCGGCCTGGTAGAACCGCGCCGGCAGGCTGAGCGGGTTGCCGCCGCCCAGCGCGATCACGCCGGCCAGCGCGCCGATGCTGACGTTCGGCATGAATGCGGCCTTGGCCGCCTTGATGTCCTGGCGCGAAGCCTCGACGCGCCAACGTGCGGCCACCAGGTCGGCGCGATGGCCGAGCAGGTCCACCGGCAGGTCGGTCGGCACCGCCAGCGCGCGCGGCCTGAGCAGCCGCGGCCGGGCGACGTCCAGCCCGCGGTCCGGGCCCTTGCCCAGCAGCACCGCCAGCGACGAGCGCGCGGCGTCGATCGCCCGGGTGGCCTGCGCAAGCCGCTGCGTAGCGGTATCCACCTCGATGTCGCTCCGGCGCAGCTGGATCCGGTTGTCGATGCCGGCGGCGACCCGCTGGCGGGTCAGCTCGCGCGAGGTCTTCGCGCGATCGAGCTCGGCCTTGCCCAGGTCCTGCTGGCGGAAGGCGTAGCCAAGCTCGGCGTAGGCGCGCGCGACATTGCCGGACAGCTCGATGCGCGCGGCGCGCGCCTCGATCTGCGCCACCCGTGCGGTGCCCAGCGCCGCCTGCCAGGCGGCGCGCTTGCCGCCCCACAGGTCCAGGCCCCAGGCGAAGCTCACGTAGCCGTATTTGGCCAGCTTGAAATGGCCGCCGGGCAGCACCGTGCCGGGCAGGCGCGCACCGGGCATGCCGGCGCTGGCGGTCACGTCGGGTCCGCGCGCGGCATCGGCGCTGCCGGCTGCGGCCTGCGCCGCGCGCGCCCGCGCATCGGCCAAGCCCAGTCCCGGGTTGTCGCGCAGCGCCTCGCGCATCAAGGCATCGAGCTGCGGGTCGTCCAGCCCTTGCCACCAGTCGGCGGACGGCCACGCGGCGGCGGACAGCTGCACGCCGGCCAGGCTATGCCCGCTCTGGAGCGAGGCCGGGTCGATCGATGTGCCGTCCGGGTGCAGGCCGCCGCCGCTGACGCAAGCGGTCAACGCGAGAGCCAGGGCGGTCACAGCCGCAAGGAGATGCAGACGCATGGTGATGAGGTCCGGAGGAATTCAGTTCTTGTCGCGAAGTGCGTGCAGCACCCGTTCCAGGTAATTGCACAGCTGGGTTTGTTCGGTCGGCTCCAGCGAGCGTTGCGCGGCCACCATCACGCGGTTGCCGCAGGCCAGCGCCGTGTCCTGCCACATGCGGCTGCCGGCGTCGGTCAGCTCGATGCGCAAGGTGCGGCGATCCTGCGCGTGCGGACTGCGGCGCAGATAGCCCTTGCGCTCCAGATGGTCGAGCTGCCGGGTCATCGCACCGCCATCCAGTTCGACCGCGCGGGCCAGCTCGGTGGCCGACAGCGGCCCCAGCTGCTGGGCCTTCTTCAGGATCAGGTACTGGGTGAAACTCAGGTCCAGCCCCTGGCTGGCCAGCTCCGCCTCGACCGCGCGCACCAGTTCGGAACGCACCAGCGTCAGCAGTACGCCAAGGCTGGGGGCGGACATTGTGTCGAGGCTGGCCGATTCGGCAGGGTGCGGGGACTGCTTCATGCCGCGTATTCTATTGCCATAAAGATATTTGTCAAGGCAAATGCATCGACGCTTATGTTTGCCTTGACAAGGCAAGGGTTGCTTGGACACATGTCGGCGCTGCCTAACCTTGTCGCAGTTACATCTAACCCTGTCGCGGAGGTACCGATCTGCGACAAGGTTAAGCATCCCCGACAGTTGCCGACAGTTACCGGCGGGGACGGTCAGGAGGGGTTTGCGGCCACGCCTGGGGGACCTTGCGGATAGCCGATAGCGAATAACCGAGTTGCCCGACGCGGGCCAGCAGGGCGGCGTAGTCGGCCTGGGTAATGGTCGGGGTGCGGGCCATGATCCAAGTGTAGTCGCGCGCATCGCGTGCGACGATCGTCTCGCGGTAGTCGGCATCCACATACGCCACGATGTATTGCGCCTTGATCGGCCAAAACACTTGTATGCCCCACACCGCGTTGCCGCTGCCCTGCCTGACGAAACCGGTGGAGTGGATGGTCTTGACCGGGCCGTCGTATGCGCCCTTGCGGAAGCGGAACGAGGTGGCCACGCGGCCGTCGGCCTGCAGCCGATACGTCTCAACGGCGTTGTAGGCCGTTTTCTCGAAGCGCGTGGGAATGGCGGCAATCACGTACCAGTCGCCCATGAACCGCGACAGGTCGACGTGGGCGACGGGCTTGATCGGCGGCAGGCTGTCGGCGCAGACGCTGGCCGATGCGGTGGCCAGCGTCCATGCGATCCATCGAATTTGCTTGCGCAGGCGCATCAGGGTTCTCCGCAGTAAGGTCATGCAATCAGTCGCCCGCGATAACGCGGGGCCGTACGAAGCGGTAGTGCGCGATCAGCCATTCCTGGCCGTCGGCGTAGCCGAACAACTCGGCGCAGGACATCCAGAACATGCGCCAGCGCTGGAACCACAGTGACGCGGACTGGCGGCCGTAGGCCTTGCCCAGCACCTCCATCACGCGCTCGCGGTTCGCGTCCTGGTTGCCCAGCCAGTGATTGGCGGTGCGCTGGTAATGCGTGCCATCCACATGCCAGCGCCGCTCGATGTTCAGAGTCGACTGGAACCACAGCAGGGTGTCGGACGCCGGCATCAGGCCGCCGGTGAAGAAGTGCCGGCCCATCCAGTTGTCGTCGCCGTCGGTCTCGAACGGATACATCACCGTCTTGTGAGCGAAGATGTGCACGAACAGCTTGCCGCCGGGGCGTAGCCAGCCGGCGATGCGCTTGAGCAAGGTGTCGTAGTTGCGCATGTGCTCGAACATCTCGATCGATACGCAGCGATCGAACTGCGCCGGCTCCAGCTCCAGCTGGTTCACGTCCTCGGTGATCACACGCACGTTGAACAGGCCGCGCCTGCGGCATTGCGCCTCGATGTGTTCGCGCTGCTGGTTCGAATTGGAGACGGCCTGGATCCGCGCATTCGGGTAGCGCTCGGCCATCCACAAGGTGAATGAACCCCAACCACAACCCAGCTCCAGGATCGATTGTCCATCGGCCAGTTCGGCGCGTTCGTCATACAGCGCCAGCATCGCGCTCTCGGCCTGCTCCAGCGATTCGTCGCCGCGCGGGTAGTAGCAGCAAGAGTATTTCAGTCGCTTGCCCAGGCACAGCTCGAAGAACGCCGGCGGCAGTTCGTAGTGCTGCGCATTGGCGGCGTCGGTGTGGATCGCAACCGGACTGTGCCGCAGCATCTCGATACCCTCGGCGAAGCGGGTCGCCTGCGCATCGAGCCCGCCCGCGCGCTCCTCGCGCAGGCGCTGTGCGCACAACCGGCGGATGCCCTGGCGCAGCAGCGCGTCGGGGATACGGCCGCGCTCGGCCATGCCGAGCAGGCCGGACGCGGGACGCTCGCGCTGCGCCGCGGTGTTGGCGTTGGCAGGGATGTTCATCGTTCAGTCCTCTTTGGAAACCAAGGAATCAGCATCGGGGTACTGCGTTGGTAGGCGCGGTAGTCGTCGCCGCGGCTTCGCAGGGCTTGTGTCTCGGTGAAAGGGATGCCGCTGATCCAGCGCAGGAACACGTACATCACCAGCGGCCCGGACCAGGCCAGCCAGCCAATCGGCGAATCGACGGCGAGGCAGACATAAGCAAACCAGTGAAGCCATTCGAAAAAATAGTTGGGATGGCGCGAGTAGTGCCACAGGCCTTCGCGGCAGGTGTGGCCGCGATTGGCCGGGTCGGCGCGGAAGCGCGCCAGTTGCGCATCGGCGACCGACTCGCCGCCTACGCTCAGCAGCCAGATCGCGAGCGCCGCCGTCAGCCACAGGCCGGATGCGTCGGGATTGCGCGCCACCGCCAGGAACGGCAGCGCAAACAGCACGCTCAGCAGCCCCTGGAACTGGAAGAAGGCGAAGAACTTCAGCTGATCGCCGTTCCAGTGCGCGCGCAGATTCTGGTAGCGGCCGTCCTCGGGTTCGCCGCTTACGCGAGTCCACAAATGGGCAGCCAGACGAATGCCCCAGGCGCCGCCGAGCAGGGCCAGCAGAAACCGGGTGGGCCACGCGCCGTCGCCGCAGAGGGCCAGCACCAAGGCGCTGCCGCCGACACTGGCGGACCACAGCACATCGACGATGCCGGCATTGGCGCGGCGACGCTGCCAGCGCCAGCCCAGGATCATCACCGTCGCCGCCAGCAGCCACACGACCAGCAATTGCCACCAGGGGTTCATGGCGCGTGCTCCCGCAGCGGCAGCGAGTTCAGCGTGGCCGACCGCGACCAATGACGCGCGAGCCACGCGAGTAAAGGCGTGGCGATACCCCAGCCAATCGCCAGCCATGCCAGGCCGCGCCACGCCGGTGTGGCGAAGCTGATCACCTGCCAGCCGTTGGCCGCGCCAACATAGGCCAGCGGGCCGCCTGCGGCACCCAGTACCAGCGCAAGCCAAAGGCGGGTTTGCAGGTACTTCAGCGACTGCGTGAAGGTCAGCGCGAAGGCTGCCCACAAGGCCAGGATCCACAACGGCGCCAGCGCAGGCAACGGTGCGGCGACGGCGTAGCTGGCCAACCCGCAATGGATCAGGCCGCCGTCGAGCAGGCAACCCAGCAGCGTCGCCGCGGTCATCATCTTCATATCGGTGGCGGGCGATGGCGAACGGCTCAGTTGCCATGCGGCGTACACCGCTAATCCCAGCGCGCCGGGCCAGGCCAGGCCGTGGCCGGCGCCGGTCACGCTGGCGAACCACACCAGTTGGTAGCCGATCAGGCTGATCCAGAAGTTCATCCCGCGCGCCCCTGCGTGGTGCCGAGCCCGGGCAGCAGCGCACCGCGGGGGCTGCCGGGTCTGGCCAGCAACAGATGTGCCACGCCTATCGAGCGCTCGCGGAAACCGCCTTCGCAATAGGCCAGGTAGAACTCCCACATCCGGATGAAGCGCTCGTCGAAGCCTTGCGCACGCACCTGTGCCAGCTGCTGCATGAAGCGGCTGCGCCAGGACTTCAGGGTGAGCGCATAGGAATGGCCGAAGTCCTCCAGCTGGGTCAGTGCCATGTCGCTGGCGCGGGTCTTCGCTGCCAGCAGTGCATGGATCGACGGAATGAAGCTGCCGGGAAACACATGGCGCTTGATGAAGTCGACCGACTTCGTCGCCTGTGCATAACGGTGGTCCTCGATCGTGATCGCCTGTACCAGGGCCAGGCCGCCGGGTTTCAGAAGTGCGCCTAGCTTCGCGAAATAGACGTCCAAATATGTTGCGCCGACCGCCTCGACCATCTCGATCGATACCAGCTTGTCGTACTGGCCGTCGAGATCGCGGTAGTCCTTCAGCAGCAGGGTGACGAGATCGCTCAGGCCCGCCGCCGCGATGCGTTCGCTGGCCAGCGCGTGCTGCTCGCGCGAGATCGTGGTGGTTGTGACGTGGCAGCCGTAATGCTTTGCCGCGTACAGGGCGAAACCACCCCAGCCGGTACCGATCTCGATCACGCGGTCGCCCGCTTGCAGCTCCAGCTTGCGGCAGATCCGCTCCAGCTTGCGCGTCGAGGCGGTCTCCAGTGTGTCGGCCGGATCGGTCCAGATCGCCGAGGAATACATCAGGTCGGGCGACAGGAACAGGCTGAAGAAGTCGTTGCCGAGGTCGTAGTGCGCGGCGATGTTGCGTCGGCTACCGTCGCGGGTATTGCGGCGCAGTGCGTGCCAGGCGCGCATGGCGATGCCACCGAGCCGGGCCAGGCCACTTTCCATGCCGTCGAGCAGGTCGCGGTTGCGCACGAGCAACTGGATCAGCCCCGCCAGGTTGTCGCAGCGCCACTGGCCATCCATGTACGACTCGCCGGCGCCCACGCTGCCATTGCATGCCACTGCACGATAGAAACCGGGATCGAGTACCCGCAGGTGGATGTGCAGATCGACCGGCGTGCCAGTTGGCTCACCCAGCTCGACCTGGCCGCAGGCATCCTCAAGCAGTAGGCGGCCATGGCGCAAACCGGCCATCTGACCGATCAGCTGCTGGCGCAGGAAGCGGTCGAAGCAGCCAAAGGCAGGCGTGTCGTGATCGGCAGTGCCGACGATATCGTTCATGGCAGACCTCAAGGTGCTTGGCTTCAATCCGGCCGCGGAGAATCGGGTGCAGGGTGATCGTGGACGGGGTTGCGCTTGAGCCACAGGCGCAATGCCTGCCAGTGGATCGCGCCAACCACCTGGGCGGTCATCAGCGGGTAGCGCCATAGCACGCGGGCCAGAGACGCGCCGGTCAGCGGCCGGCGCTGCAGGCTCAGGGTGGCGTCGAACGTACGCCGGCCTTCCCGGCTCACGTCCATGTGCACTCGCAGGTCGTCGCCCGGTACCGTGAAGCGCCAGTCGTATTCGCAATCCATCGGGATGAACGGTGAGACGTGGAAGGCCTTGGGGAAAGCCCAGTGCAACGCGCAGCCTTGTATGCGCGCGCTCTCAATCGGCAGCACGTAGACGTGACGTTCCTTCCACGGCGTATTGGTGATCTCGGCCACGATCGCCACTAGGGTTTCGCCGTCTTGCGCAAAGCAGTAGTAAAAGCTGACCGGATTGAACACCAGGCCGACATAGCGCAGATGGGTCAGTAGCCGGATCGGTCCGGTGGGGCGATGGCCGGTGGCCTGCTCGACGCGCTGGCGCACGGCGTCGGTCAGCGACAGGCCGGTCGGGCCGAGATAGTCGCCGCGACAGAACTGGGCGACATTGCGGTACTCGTTCGACCACAGCCAGCGATTGACGAACACCCGGTCGAGTTCATCCAGATCCAGATACAGCTGGGCCATGCGGTAGTCGAACGCATGCGCATGCGGCGCATGCCGGCGATGGCGCACCACGCCCTCGTAAACGGCGCTGGCCAGCTGCAGCTTCGCGGTAGCGGGCCTGACCGTCATGCCGCCCGCTCCTGTTTGTGCATGTCCAGCGGGGCGACGGGGCCGTCGTGCGCAGGCCAGTGCACGCCCAACGCCGCGGCGACTTCGGCCGCGCTGCGCATGCCGTCTTCGTGGAAACCCCAACCCCAGTAGGCACCGGCGAACCAGGTGCGTCGCCAGCCCTGGATCTCGGCCTTGCGCCTCTGCGCGCTGACCGCCGCCTGCTTATAGACCGGATGGTGGTAGCGCATGCGCGCCAGCACCTTGTCTGGATCGATGGCGTCGCCGCGGTTCAGGCTCACCACGAACGGTTCGGGCGATTCGATCCCCTGCAGCAGATTCATGCAGTAGCTGACCGTGCAGGCGGCCTCGGGATCGCGCGGTAGCCACGCGTTCCATGCGGCCCACGCCTTGCGCCGCCGCGGCAACACGCTGGCGTCGGTATGCAGCACCGTCTCGTTGGCCTGGTAGCTCATTGCGCCGAGGATGGATTGCTCGCGCTCGTTCGCGTCGGCGAGCAGGGCCAGCGCCTGGTCGCTGTGGCAGGCCAGCACGATCTGCTCGAAGTGCTCGAGGCCGGCGGCGCTGTCCACCACGACGCCATGGCCGTGTCGCCGGATCGAGCGCACCGGGCAGTGCAGCCGCTCGCGCACCGGCCAGTTCGCACGCAAGGCCGCCACATAGGTGGCCGAGCCGCCTTGCACCACGCGCCACTGCTGACGGTCGCCGAGCTGCAGCATCTGGTGGTTGGCCATGAACTGCACCAGATAGCGTGCCGGGAACTGCAGGATCTGTGTGGCCGGCGACGACCACAGTGCCGAGGCCATCGGGATCAGGTACTCGTCGCGGAACGCCGCGCCGTAGCGATGCTGCTCCAGATACGTGCCCAGGGTGGTCACGTCGCCCTGCAGCAGCAGCAACGCCGGCGCCTCGCGATAGAAGCGTACGAGGTCGCGCATCATGCCAAGGAAGCGCGGTGACAACAGGTTGCGGCGCTGGCAGAACAGCGTGTCCAGCGTGGCGGCGTTATACTCCAGTCCGCTCGCTTCGCTGTGCACCGAGAAACTCATCGTGGTCGGCTGCGAGGTTACGCCGAGCTGCTCGAACAGGCGGGTCAGCAGTGGGTAGTGCACCGGGTTGTGCACGATGAAGCCACTGTCGATGCGATAGGGTCGCCCGGCCTGTTCCACGTCATGGGTATGGGTGTGTCCCCCGAAATAGTCGTTCGCCTCAAACAGGGTAACCTCGTGCTTGCGAGAAAGCAGCCACGCCGAGGCCAGCCCCGCGATGCCCGATCCCACCACGGCAATGCGCATGGCTAGCCCCTCGCCTTCGCCAGCACCCAGACCGGCACCGGCTTGAGCCCGCGCACTAGGCCAAGCATCGCCATCAGCTTGAGGCCATACCAGGTCAGGTCGACTTCCCACCAGCGAAAGCCCTGGCGGCTGGAGCCGGGGAAAAAATGGTGGTTGTTGTGCCAGCCCTCGCCAAAGGTGAGCAGGGCCAGCCACACGTTGTTGCGGCTGTTGTCTTTCGTCTCGAAGCGGCGCTTGCCGTAGCGATGCGCCAGCGAGTTGATCGTCACGGTGGCGTGGAACAGCACGATGGTGGAGACGAAGAAGCCCCAGACCAGCATCTGCCCGCCGCTGGTGCCCAGCTGCGGTGCGATGTGCTGCAGCAGCACGCCCAGCGCGTACAACGCCACAGCCAGCAGCACCGGCACCAGGGTGTCGTAGCGGTCCAGCACGCGCAGCTCCGGATACCTCGCCAGGTCCGGCACCCGCGCCAGATCCGTGCGGAAATTGCGCGGGGTCAGGAACCAGCCGACGTGGCTCCACAGGAAGCCGTGGATGCCCGGCGAATGCGGATCGGACGGCGTGTCGGTCACGCGGTGATGTTGACGGTGGTGCGCTGCCCACCACAGCGGCCCGCGCTGCACGCAGGAGGCGCCGATCAGGGCGAAGGTGAACTGCACCGCGCGCGAGGTCTGGAACGCGCGATGCGAGAAATAGCGGTGATAGAAGCCGGTCAGCGCGAACATGCGCACGCAATACAGCGCGCACGCCACGGTCAGCGCCACCGGCGACACGCCGACCAGGATCACGCCCAGGCAGGCCAGGTGCATCGCCACGAACGGCGCCGCGCGCAGCCAGTCGATGCGGTCCTCGCGACGCTCGACGATCTCCACCGTCGTGCTGGTATCGAACCAGCGCCGCACGCTGCGCAGCGGCCAGGAAAGCGGCGGGCCGGCGCGATCGGCCGTGCCCCCGATCGCGGCGACGGCGCGCTCAGGCGGTGCAATCATGAGTGGATCGGGGGTGGCCATGGCAACCTACCTGTCAGCGGTTCAATGAGAGATACGCAGGAATCGGTCCGCTGGATGCATGCGTCGTCAGCGCACCGGTTTCACCTAGAGTCGCCATCGTCGCTTGCGATGAAGCGTATCCGGAACGCCGCCGTCCACGTACCTCCACGCGTGGTGCCCCGGGCCTCGCCATGCCGCGGGTTCGACCCCCACGCTCAAGGGTTTTTACTGTTGCGCACGGTGCTCGGGAGCCTTGCGCCCGGGAGTTTTCCGGTTGCGCGCGGGGTCAAGACATTCGCGGACGGTGCTTTTGCGGCCGCACATGCAACTCCAGTGGCCGCATCGAGCCATTTGGGAATTGAAATATCCAACCCGGTTGGAGATTTCATGCTCCTGGCTCTTCCGCTCTCGCCACCGCCACGCGGTGGCGCACGGAGTGCGCGCCAGGATGGCGGGCTGCACTACCCGGGGCCCCGGCTCACGGACTTGCCGCCCATGGATGGGCGCCAAGTGGGGCGGCCTTCTCTATGGGTTACTTATCTCTTGGCCACGCGAGAGATTAAGTAACTCCGGCCGCGAAGCGGCACGAAACGCTCTTGCTCGTCTGCTTCAAGCTGACGCCAACCCTTGGACGGCCAAAAGCGCTGGGCCCCAGCTCTGCTGGGGTGACGAGAGGGAATGGAGACGCTGCCATCAACACGAACTCAGCGCGTCAGCGCCCCATAAGCCTCCAACGCCCGCTGCCGCGACTCCCCCAACTCCACCATAGGCGCCGGATACCCACTGCGCCTGAGCAGGTCAGCATCCCTCCACGGCCCATGCAGCAACGCCAACGGCTCCTCCGCCAGCTCCGGCAACCAGCGCCGGAGGTACTGCCCGTCCGGATCAAACCGCTTCGCCTGCGTCACCGGATTGAACACGCGGAAGTACGGTGCGGCATCCGCGCCGCAGCCGGCCATCCACTGCCAGCCCAGCGAATTGTTGGCCAGGTCCGCATCGACCAGGGTGGCCCAGAACCAGCGCGCGCCGTGCTGCCAGTGCTGGCGCAGGTTTTTGGTCAGGAAGCTGCCCACGATCACGCGTACGCGGTTGTGCATCCAGCCGATGTGGCACAGCTCGCGCATGCCGGCGTCGACAGTACGGCGTGAACACCCTGTACGGCTTGCCTTGCAGGGTGGCGATCTGCCAGGGCTCGCGCCACAGCGCGGCGTTGTGGCTGTGCATCGCGATGCCGCCGTCCTGCAGCGCGCTCTTGATGTGCTTGTCGCGCGCGATCAACGCCGGCTCATAGCAGCGGTTCCAGTACACCGCGCTGGCGCCGCTGCGGGCGATCAGCGCACGCAGGATTTGCAGCGGCTTGCCCCGGCGCGGGTGCAGGCCGGCGCCGGCCTCGCGCAGGCCCCGTTCGAGCGTGCCCAGAGCATGGTGCAGCCACCAGCGACTGGCGGCGCCGTCCGACCGCGGGCCGTCACCATCGACCAGGATGAACACCGGCAGCACCTGCGCGTGTTGCGCACAGGCCGCGCTCCACGCGGGGTTGTCGGCCAGGCGCAGGTCGCGCTGGAGCAGTACCAGCGCCGTGCTCATCGCCATGCGAACCGGCGAAGCCGCATGCGCACGCTCAGAACCCCAGCAGCGGCTGCAGCGCGCGGGCGACCCAGCCGGAGAACTTCAGTGGCGCATCAGTGGCCGCCACGCAGATGCACGGCACGCCAGGCGAGGTCACCGGCTGATGGGTGATCTCGCCGTCGAGGTCGGCCACGTCGCCTGGCCCGAAATGGCCCAGCATATCGTCGTAGGCACCGTCCAGGATCATGGTCAGCTCGTTGCCGCCATGGCTGTGCAGCGGCAGCTTGCTGCCCGGCGCGATGCGCAGCAGCATCAAGTCGCCGCCGCCGATGCCGCTGGCCAGGATGCGCTGCACGCCGGGCGCAACGCGCCGCCAGCGCAGCGCGCGCAGGGAGTGGCCGAACCACGGATGCAGCGAACTGGGCAGCCGATCGGAGTCGGGTTCCTGCACGATGTCGGCCGGTGGCGCCGGTGGCTCGATCGCCGGCTCGGCATCCAGCAGGGCCAGCATGGCGGCGCGCGCATCCTCGGCCGGTGTGTCGACGCGCTGCTGCAGCATCAGCACGCCGCCGATACAGTCGGCGTCGAGCAGGCGCGCGCGGCATGCCGCGCAGCGCTCCAGGTGCGCCGAGGCGACCACCGCCAGCGCCGCCGGCAGGGCGCCGGCGGAATAGCTGAGCACGGTGACGTCGTCGAGATGGTGGTTCGGCGTCATCGCGGCGTCCTCATGCTGACCTGCAGTTTCGCGAAGGCGCGCCGCAGCGAGGACTTGACCGAGCCCAGCGGCATCTCCAGTTCAGCGGAGATCTCGCTGTGGCTTTTACTTTCGAGATAGCACATGCGGACCAGTTTGGCCTGTACCGGGGGCAGACCGTCGATCGCCTGCCTCAGCAGATCCTGGTCGAAGGACGACTCCGGTTGCGAGTCGCGCCGATCGGACTCGGCGTGATCGAGCCGGTCCAGGCCGTCCTGGATCGGCAACCAGTGCGGCTGGCGCCGCACGTGGTCGATGTACAGGTTGCGCGCCACTCGGTACAGCCAGGTGCCCAGGCTGGCGCGCGCCGGATTGAACATCGAGGCCTTGCGCCACAGTGTCAGCAACGCCTCCTGCACCAGCTCGTCGGCCATCGACTCGGGCACGCCGAGGTTGCGCAGGTAGCGCTGCAGGCGCGGTGAGAAATGATCATAGATGCGCATGAAACTGGCGCGGTCGCGCTGCAGCGACACTGCAGTCATCTGGACTGACCAATACAGTGCATCGGGTGCGGCTTTGCTTGGCGTAGGGGACACGTATCGTTTCGCCCGGAAGGGCGTTACCTCGGCGACCGCTTGATCTGAGCCCATCATACGCATGTTCCCGCCGGTGATGACCGCGTGCATGGCCCGCCGGAAGACGGGCTCGATTGCGCTGAATACGTCGATGGGCGGGTTTTGGATGCACCCGGTCGGCAGCTTCATCGCCACCGGTATTGGTGTCGAACACGTCCACACGAATTTGGCGCAGCGCGAGTCGAGGCTGCTGGCGGCGGCGGGCGCCTTCATGGCCTCAGGCTGGCTGGTCCCGGACCAGTTGCGGGCGACGGCATGCCCTGCCCGCAACAGCATCGCAACCTTCCTTTAACCCGCCCGATGACAGGCTCGGCTCCACGAGCAATCCATCGCAGGAGCCTGTCGCATGCCGCACATTCCGGGCAAGAAAGCGTTCTCGCTGACGATCGATCTGCTGGCCGATTGGCGTCCATGGGCCGCCGCCTTGCCGCCGCCGCGCAGCGACAAGGACTGGCGCCTGTTCGGCACCGTCACCTGCAACGGCACGACCGGCGCGCTGGCCTGGAAGGCAAGGCAATACGGGATCGTCGTCGGCAACGGCCCGGTGCGGCGGCTCGGCGTGCGGGCACGGATCCGGATCAGCGAAATCATGGAGTTCGAAAGCCCGCCCGGAAGGGAGCTTGCGCCCCGCTTCAACCCCCACGAACCCTGGGGTTCGCGTTATCTGGCGGGCCTGTCGATAAGCCTGGCGCGCTGGTGCGGATCAACCCGATTGCGGCGTTCCATGATGGCTCCCCGCCTGCGGCAATCCGTGCGGATCCGGTGACGGTTCCGGACGCTGCGCTGGTCCGCGGCCGAGCCTCGACCGGAAAATGCAGCGCCGGAATTCGCCACGCTCCGAACCGCCGACTTTCGCCTGCGACGGCCGCATCCGGAGCGGCCGGGCGACCGACGTCGTCCGGCATCGAACCGTCGCAGCCATCGTCATGCATGGCGATGCACGCGGCATGGGCGGCCCTGAAATTTTCGAGGGGATAGGTCGGGGATACTTCCCGGTTTGATGATGGCCAGCCGAGCTGGCCGCAGCGAGGGCGTTTCGCGCCGGTTCCGGCGTCGGCTTGCGCAAAGTGCTCTGGCCCACCGCCACCCGCAGGACTTGGTGGCGTTCCAGCGGCGTTCGAAGTCGTGCATCTGCCGCCCGGCTTCGCCGCGGGTCAGGGCCACATCGGGTTCGACCCGTTCCGGACATTCGCGCCGCTGGAACATGGCGAAAAGACGGGTCCGGTGCGGGACCAAATCACGCCCGCCGCGGGCTCGCGAAACCCGCTTGTTTATGGCTGTTTTCCAGGTTTTTCATTTACATGATGCGCTACCAAAGTCGTAGAAAATTCGCGTGCAAATTCCTTTCATCGGGCCTTCACGCGGATGTAGTCTTTCAGCCTGATTCGCACGGCGACTTCGCATTCCACGACGGTCGCCGATGCTTCCAAGCCGCGGCAAACAGCCGGCTATCGTTGTCCGTTCATCCACCAAGGGGAAGCCGCCATGAGACGCAATCCATTGTTCTTCGCCGTGGCCGTCGCCATGGGTCTGGCCGTGGCCGGCCCGACGCTTGCGGCGACCACGCACAAACAGAGCGAAGTAAAAGCCCTGCACGCGCTGATCGACAAGCAGCAACAGCAGCTGAATCAGCAGCAGCAGGAATTGCAGGCGCTGCGCGACAGCCTGCAGCGGCTGGAAGGCGAGCAGGTACAGCAGCATGCCGAACTCGCGAAGGTTGCCGCTGCGCCGCCTCCGCCCGCCCATCCCGCCGAGCCGGTCTTCAGCATGGCGCCTGGCGTATCGGTGGCCCTGAACGGGTTCATCAGCGCGACCGCGTTTTCGCAGAGCAAGTCCTTTGTCTTCGGCAACGGCCAGAATGCCGAATTCCCGGAGTCCGGCTCGAAAGGCCGGCTCAGCGGCTTCGACGTGCGCAATACGCGGTTCTGGCTCGACTTCAAGGGTTCCAAGTTCACCGATAACTGGAGTGGCGACGGCCATATCGAGATGGACTTCTTCGGCGGCTTCAATGGCACGGGTGCCTACAGCCAGCAGCAGCCGATTCCGCGCCTGCGCCAGGCCTACATGGATTTGAACAATGCCCAGACCGGCAGCACGATCAGGATCGGCCAGCAGTGGGACCTGATGTTCCCGCTGGACAACGTCACGACCTCGATCAGCCATATCGCATTCCCGCTCGGGTTCGGCGTCGGCATGATCGGCTGGCGCTTCCCCGGTGCCGTGTGGATGCAGGATCTCAACCATGGATCGGCCGGTCCGAAATGGCGGCTCGACCTGGGTGCGTTCGAGGGTTCGTGGAGCGGCCCGGGCGACAACGTCAACTACCTGACCGCGGGCAATTCCGACTTCCACCCGCAGCTCGAGGCGCGCCTGCACGTGCAGGACAAGAACTGGCTGGCCTACGCCGTCGTGCATTACAGCAAGATCGACCTGAAAGGCGTCGGCGGCCTGGCGGCGACGCCGATCGAGAGCTCGATCGACAGCGAAGGATTCGAGGTCGGCGGCAACTGGAACCCCGGCCCCTGGATGCTCAAGGCCAATGCCTATACCGGCAATGGCCTGGGCGAGATCTTCGGCGACCTGGTCCAGTTCGGCGACATCGGCGAGACCGGCGGCTATCTGCAGGCGGGCTACAAGTTCACGCCCAACTGGAGCGCCAATGCGACTTACGCCTATAGCAGGTCCGACCGGAACGACGTGATCCTCTGGCTGGGACACGGATCGGCGGGCCGGCTGAAGAACCGCCAGGGTGCCCTGAGTCTGCTGTACAGCGCGGGCGCCTACGATTTCGGCCTCGAATGGATCTACGACAAGCTGGATACCACCGATGGATTGACCACCAGCACGACCAGCGGCAACGAGGTCAACGTCAGCGCGCTGTACCACTTCTAGTCCACGCTGACGCCCGGTTCGCCTCCAGGGTTGGTGCAAGGTCGCACAAACCTTGGGGGCGAGGGTTTACGCCGGTCCGACGGAACGGCCGTGATTCGTCCCGACGTCCCACACGCCGATGATGGCGATGCTGCCGGATGGATGCCCGCGCCACGCAGTCGGCCGGAAACGGCGATGTCCCCATTCGCGCTCGGCCGGATCGGGAGGGGCGGCCGGAACGGCGGCCCGGGTGCGGGCACGCCACCGCGATGCCGGTCGGCCCGCGCGGGTAGCGCCTGCCCTCGGCAGGCCGCGCGCCACGCGTGCAGCGTCGCCCTGGCCTGCTGACAGCACGCTGGCAGCAGGGGAGGCACAAGCTGCTCCTCCATCGACGGAGGACAAGGGCATGCGCGACAGCATCGGTTTTTCGGGCGTTCGAGGGTTTTCGCCGCGGGGCAGCATGCCTGGGCGGCCCTGCGCAGGCGGCATGAGGGCGATGCCATGAAACCGTTTCTGCACCGTGTGCTGATGGCCTGGCGGCCGCTGTACCTGCGCGGCCTGCTGCTGGATGGCCTGCCGCCCCTGCCCGTGACGACGCCGTCCGATGCGGCACGCTACCCGCGGTCGCACCGCCCGCCGGCAACCGCCGCCGGCCGGCACGCGGCCCCCGCAGTCGGCACTGTGTCCGCGCTGGATTTCCCGAACAGGAGATTCCTCATGAACCGTTCCGACCTCACTTTCTTCCATGCCCCGAATACCCGCTCGGGCGGCACACGGGCCTTGCTCGAAGAGCTGGGCGCCGACTACCGGATGCATGTGCTCGATTTCAAAACCGGCGAGCAGCGCCAGAGCGATTACCTGGCGATCAATCCGATGGGCAAGGTACCGGCGATCCGCCACGGCGAGGCGCTGGTCACCGAGCAGCCGGCGGTGTTCCTGTATCTGGCCGACCTGTATCCGGAGGCGAAACTGGCGCCGTCGATCGGCGACCCGCTGCGCGGGCCCTATCTGCGCTGGCTGGTGTTCTACGGCTCCTGCTTCGAGCCGGCACTGATCGACAAGGCGATGCAGCGCACGCCGGCCGCACCGTCGACGTCGCCCTATGGCGACTACGACACCATGCTGAAGACGCTGACCGATCAGCTGGCGAGGGGGCCGTACCTGCTCGGCGAGACGTTCACCGCGGCCGACGTGCTGTGGGGCACCGCGCTGAACTGGACCACGAAGTTCAAGCTGGTGCCGGAGCTGCCGGTGATCCGCGCCTATGTCGAACGCGTGCTGGCGCGGCCGGCGATGCGGCGGGCGGCGGAGAAGGATGCCGAGCTGGCCGCCGCCCAGGCGGCGTGACGCGCGAAGGGGGCGCCGGGGCCGATGGACGGCTGCGCCGAGAGGACTGGGCGAGGCAGCGGCATCGCGCGGCGCGTGTCGCGTGACGTGTGGTGCTGGCCGTCGCCGCCCGCCTCGGCGATGATCGGCCGATGCGCCGTGCCGACCGCCTGTTCCTCATCATCCACGCCTTGCGCGGGCGCCGTACCGCCTTGCGGGCGCGCCAGCTTGCCGCGACGCTGGGCGTTTCCCTGCGCACGGTCTATCGCGATGTGGCGGACCTGCAGCTGTCCGGCGTGCCGATCGAGGGCGAGGCCGGAGTGGGCTATGTGCTGCGCAAGGGTTCGGACATCCCGCCGCTGATGTTCGGTGCCGACGAACTCGAAGCGCTGGTGGTCGGCACGCGTTTCGTGCGCGCGTTCGCCGGTGCGCGGCTGGCCGGGAGCGCACAGGCGGCACTGCTGAAAATCGAGGCGGTGCTGCCGCCGGAATTGCGCGAGCGCACGGCACGCTCGCGCATCTATGCGCCGATCTGGCGCGACGGCGACAAGGCCGCGTTTGCCGCGCAGATCGACCGCCTGCATGCGGCGATCGAGGCGCACCGGGTATTGCGGCTGGCCTATCGCGACGAAAGCGGCCGTATCACCAGCCGCGAGGTCGAGCCCTTGTGCCTGGCATTCTGGGGCGGCAAGTGGACACTCGGCGCCTGGTGCCGGCTGCGTCGGGATTTCCGCAACTTTCGCCCCGACCGCATCGATGCGCTGGACGAAACCGGCGACGTGTTCGTGGAAAGCGACGGCCGCGACCTGGGTGCCTACCTGAAAGCCATGCGCGGTCACTACGCCGGCCTGGAATGACGACGGCCGCATGCCGGGACTCGTGCAGCCGGTGCCTCCATCGCCCGGCTCGGCTACGCTGGGCGCCATCGGGGGTTTCCGCAGGAATCGAGCCATGTCCACAGCCGTGCCGCACCCGTTGTTGTCGGTCGCTCCGGCCCGATTGCGGCCGACCCAGCTCAGCGTGGGCAAGGCCGAGGTCGCGGCCAAGCGCGCGCAATGGGAGAAGCTCGGCCGCAAGAAGCGCAAGGCGCTGCTCGGATCGCACTGCTTTCCCGCGGTGCTGGGCCCGGGGCAGCATGTCTACATCGTCGATCACCATCACCTCGGCCTGGCGCTGCTGGAAGAGGGCGTGGAAAGCGTGGCGGCGATCATCCAGCGCGACTTCTCCTGGCTGGAGCCGGCGGTGTTCTGGCGCACGATGGAGTTCAACCGCTGGGCGCATCCGTATGACCAGCACGGCAACCGCGCCGATTACGACGCGATGCCGACCCGGCTGGCGGACCTGCGCGACGATCCCTACCGCACGCTGGCCGCGCGGGTGCGCGAGGCCGGCGGCTGCGCGAAGGACGCCGCCCCGTACGCCGAGTTCCTGTGGGCGGATTTCTACCGGCCCCGGCTAAAGCTGCGCCGCGGAAAGGTGGATGCCGGGGTGGTGCAGCAGGCATTGCTGCTCGCGCACGGCCACGAGGCGGCCTATCTGCCGGGCTGGAGCGGGGCGCCCGGATGAACGCCGGCCCGGCACCCGCCGCCGCGCCGGCATCGACCCTCGCCGTCGATGCGGTGGCAGGGCTGTCCATCGCCGGCCTGCTGCTGCCCGAGGCGGTGGCTTACTCGGGCATTGCCGGGCTGCCGCCGCAGGCCGGGGTGATCGGCTTGCTGGCCGGCCTGGTCTGCTACGGGCTGCTCGGCCGCAGCCGCTACGCGATCGTCTCGGCCACCTCGTCCTCGGCGGCGGTGCTGGCCGCCGGCACGCTGGCACTGGCCGGGCCGGAAGGCGTCACGCGCACCGCGGTGGCGGCCACCCTGGTGCTGCTCACCGGCGCCTGTTTCCTGATCGCCGGCATCGCGCGGCTGGGCGGCCTGTCGCAGATGATCGCACGGCCGGTGCTGCGCGGCTTCACCTTCGGCCTCGCCGGCGTGATCGCGGTGAAGCAGCTGCCGCACCTGCTCGGCTTGCCTGCCCTGAGCGGCGATTTCGTGCCGCTGCAGCTGGCGCACGTGCTGGCCTCGCTCGACCGGATCGAGCCGTTCACGACGGTCGCCGGGCTGCTCACCCTGCTGCTGCTGTTCGCCGGCGAGCGGATGCGTTACCTGCCGGGAAGCCTGCTGGCGATCGTGCTGGGGATCGCGGCGTCCGGCTGGCTGCAGCCGCACGGCGTGCGCCTGACCGGCACGATCGACCTCGCGCTGGCGCAGGTGTTGCCGGCCTGGCCGTCCAGCGGGCAGTGGCTGCCCAGCGTCGAGCTGGCCGCCGCGCTGCTGTTGGTCCTGTATGCGGAGTCGTACGGCGCGATCCGCGCGTTCGCGCTGAAACACGGCGACCCGGTCGACGCGAACCGCGACCTGCTGGTGCTCGGCATCGCCAACATGGTGTCCGGATTGCTGCACGGCATGCCGGTCGGCGCCGGCTACTCGGGCACCTCGGCGAACGAGGCCGCCGGCGCCCGTTCGCGGCTGGCCGGGCTGATCGCGGCGGCGGTCCTGTTGCTGCTGGTGTGGCTGCTGCTGCGCTGGATCGAGCGCATACCCGTGCCGGTGCTGGCGGCGATCGTGATACACGCGGTGAGCAAGTCCTGGCGGCTGTCGGCGTTCCGGCCGTACCTGGCATGGCGGCGCGACCGGCTGGTGGCGCTGGCCGCGGTGCTCGCGGTGCTGGTGCTGGGCATCCTCAACGGCCTGCTGGCGGCGATCGCCTTCAGTCTGGTGATGCTGCTGCGCCAGCTCGCCATGCCGCGCATCAGCGTGCTCGGTCGGCTTGGCGACAGCCACGACTTCGTCAGCATCGAGCAGCACCCGCAGGCGGTGGAGCCGCAGGGCGTGCTGATCCTGCGGCCGGAACAGCCGCTGTTCTTCGCCAATGCGGAATCGGTGATGGCGCTGGCGCGCCAGCGGGTCGAGGCGCATCCGCGACGGCAGACGCTGGTGCTCAGCCTGGAGGAGTCGGCGGATCTGGACAGCACCGCGCTGGAGGCGCTGGCCGACTTTGCCGCGTGGCTGGGCGCTCGTGACATCACGCTGCGTGTGGCACGATTGAAGGATGTCGTGCGCCAGTTGCTGGAACGCGCGGCCTTGCCCCAGCTGCCGGCATCGGCGCTGGATTTCTGGAGCGTGGAGGACGCCGCCAGTGCGTCCGCGGCGACTCCGTCGACAAGAGGATCCGGGCAGTGAAGTTGGCGAAAAGCATGGCATGGTTGGGATGGGCTGCGCTGGTGTTTGCCCTGCCGGCGTGGGCAGGCCCGGGCGCCGACGCGAAGTTCAGGAGCATCTACAGCCAGGAGTGGGCCTGGCGCACCGGCCAGGCCGGGGTCAGCGCGTCGGGCGAATCCGGGCCGAACAATGGCCGCCTCGACGATGTCGACGCGGCCAGCCAGCAACAGCGCCTGGTGTACTGGCGGCACGTGCTCAGGCAGCTCGACGGCATCGACGTGGCGCAACTGTCGCCGGCCAATCGCGTCAACTACGCGGTCTATCGCGAACAGATCGCCAACTTCGTGGCCGATCAGCACTTCAAGAACTGGCAGATGCCGTTCAACAGCGATTCGGCGTTCTGGTCCGACATCGACTACGAGCTGGGCGGCGACAAGCTGCGCACGCCGGACGACTACCGCAGGTACCTCGATCGGCTGGGCCAGATCCCGGCGTATTTCGACCAGCAGATCGCCAACATGCGAGCTGGCCTCAAGCGTGGCTTCAGTGTGCCGCGCGCCGTCCTCACGGGCCGCGATGTCTCGATCGCCGCCGTCGCCGAGCTGAAGGATCCGACCCAAAGCAGTTTCTACAAGCCGTTCGAGCAACTGCCGTCCTCGATCCCGGCCGATCAGGCGCAGGCGTTGCAGGGTCAGGCCCTGCAGCGGATCCGCGACGACGTGATCCCGGCCTACGCGAAGCTGCTGGCGTTCTTTCGCGACGAGTACGTGCCGCATGCGCGCACCACGCTGGCGGCCGAGGCGTTGCCCGACGGCAAGGCGTATTACCGCCAGCAGATCCGCGAGTACACCACGCTCGACCTGAGCCCGGACCAGATCCACCGGATCGGGCTCGAGCAGGTGGCGAAGATCCATGCGCAGATGCTGGAAGTCATGCGGCAAACCGGCTTCAAGGGCAGCTTCGCCGACTTCCTGCGGTTTCTGCGCAGCGATCCGCGGTTCTACGCGAAGACGCCGGGCGAGCTGTTGCGGCGCAGCGCCTGGGTGGCCAAGGAAGTGGACGGCCAGCTGTCGAAATTCTTCGGCCATCTGCCGCGCGAACGCTTCACCATCGAACCGGTGCCGGCCGACATCGCGCCGTACTACACCTCCGGCCGCGGTGGCCCGGACGTGTACCTGGTCAACACCTACGATCTCAAGTCGCGGCCGCTGTACAACCTGCCGGCACTGACCCTGCACGAGTCGTATCCGGGCCATGCGCTGCAGCTGGAACTGGCCAGCGAGCAGCACGGGCAGCCGGCGTTCCGCCGCGACGGCTACATCTCCGCCTATGGCGAGGGCTGGGGCCTGTACTCGGAATATCTCGGCAACGAGATGGGCATCTACCGGACGCCGTACCAGAGATTCGGTTTTCTCAGCTACCAGATGTGGCGTGCCTGCCGGCTGGTGGTCGACACCGGCATCCATCACCTGGGCTGGACCCGCCAGCAGGCGATCGACTACCTCACCGCCAACACCGCGTTGTCGGCGCGCGAGATCGCCAACGAGGTGGACCGCTACATCAGCTGGCCGGGGCAGGCGCTGTCGTACGAGCTGGGCTACCTGAAGATCCTGGAACTGCGGCACAAGGCCGAGCAGGTGCTCGGCGCGAAGTTCGACCTGCGCCATTTCCACGACACCGTGCTGCAGATCGGCTCGGTGCCGCTGCCGGTGCTGCAGCAGCGGATCGATCGCTTCATCGCCGAAGGCGGGCCGGAGCCGGACTTCGGCGGCGGCTGCGCGAAGGACGCGAAGCGGCCCTGACCGTGCCCGGCGCCGACACCATTGCCGCCATCGCCAGCGCCCCTGGCGCGGCCGGCGTGGGCGTGGTGCGGGTATCCGGACCGGCCGTGCCGGCGATCGCGCGGACCCTGCTCGGCCGCGCGCCGCGGGCACGCCACGCGCACCTGCTCGCGCTGCGCGATGCCGGCGGCGCCCTGATCGATCGCGGCCTGCTGCTGCATTTCCCCGCCCCCGCCTCGTATACCGGCGAGCACGTGCTGGAGTTGCAGGGCCACGGCAGTGCGGTGCTGCTGGACGCCTTGCTGCGGCGGGTCTGCCAGCTCGGTGCGCGGCTGGCGCGGCCCGGCGAATTCACCGAACGCGCCTTCCTCAACGGCAAGCTCGACCTGGCCCAGGCCGAAGCCGTGGCCGACCTGATCGCCGCTCGTTCGCAGGCGGGCGCCCGCGCCGCGCTGCAGTCGATGGAGGGCGTGTTCTCGCGCAAGGTCGAGGCACTGCTGCAGGATCTGATCGCCCTGCGTGTGCATATCGAGGCGGCGATCGATTTCCCCGAGGAGGAAATCGACTTTCTGGCCGACCCGGCCATCGGTCGCCGGCTCGATGCCGTGCGCGCCGAACTGGCCGACCTGTTGCGCGAGGCGAAACGCGGGCTGCGCCTCAACGACGGCCTGCGCGTGGTGATCATCGGACGGCCGAACGCCGGCAAGTCCAGTCTGCTCAACGCGCTGGCCGGCAGCGACCGCGCCATCGTCAACGCCGCCGCCGGCACCACCCGCGACGTGCTGCGCGAAGCGCTGAGCCTCGACGGCATCGCGCTGGAGCTGGCCGACACCGCCGGCCTGCGCGAGACCGACGATGAGGTCGAGCGCGAAGGCGTGCGCCGCGCGCAGGGCGAACTGCAGCGCGCCGACGTGGCCCTGCTGGTCACCGACGCCGCGCACGCCGATGCCGACCTGGCCTGGTTCGCCGCCTTGCCGCCCGGCGTCGAGCGCCTGCTGCTGATCAACAAGATCGATCTCGCCGGCCGCGCCGCGCACAGCGAGCTGCGCGCCGGCTGCCGCTGGCTGTGGGCATCGGCCAAGACCGGCGCCGGCCT